>JAYWBE010000467.1:0-2827 GCA_043781715.1 Gemmatimonadaceae bacterium | reverse complement strand
ACGGCGGGCGGTAACGATAACCGGATCCATCACGGCCACGAACTTCGGTAGCTTGATCGTCACCTGCTTCGGCTCGCGCGACGAGAGATCGACAGGGACGGTCTCAGCGCCAAAGCCGAGGTGTCGCGCCAACAGCACGTGAGTGCCGGAGGGCAGATTCTTCATCGTGAACTCGCCCTTCTCGTTGGTAAGGCTAACGACGTCTGTTCCCACGACCTCGACGCGGCTGCCGGCGTTGGTTGGGGCACCCTCGAGAACGACACGGCCGGACACGGTTGCATTGCCCGTTTTCGCTCCCGAATCCGCCCGCGCCAGCAGCATCGTGCGCGCGAAGAGCTCCGACTCCTGGTCGCCGAGCGAGATCGGGATCTCCGACGTGACGGCGCCGGCTTTTCTGGCCTGGAGCGTCGCCTGCATCGAGTTCGGCAGGCCGCAAAGCTTGAACACACCCTGCGCATCCGTGCTGTCGCGAATTACGCGCGGCATCCGCCTGACGCCGACCGCCTTTGACACCTCGAGCTGGACCCACGCAATCGAGACCTCGGCTCCCGCGACCGGTTGGAGGGATTCCGGATCGAGCACATGTCCGATTACGGCTGACGTACCTTGCGGGCGGAAGCCTCGCACCGGACAGGCGCCGCGAATGATCGTCGCCGCCGACGGCACCGCGAGGAGAACAAAACTCGAGCTGTCCGGCCCGACGTGAAATGGCCGGCTCGACAGCGAAATGCCAAGCGTGTCGAGCAGCGGATGGAAGACGCCGACCTGATAAATGCCTGGCGGCAGGCTGTCGATCCTGAACTTCCCGAGAGAATCCGTCACGAGCGACATCTTCGCGCCCTCGATGATCACATCCGCTCCGCGGAGATATCTCCCGTTCAGGCTATCAACGACGACGCCGGCGATTGCTGCCTTCCCCGTCTGTGCGGTTGCGACTGGCACGGGCGTCGTCTTCTGCTGGGCGAATAGCGGTGCACCGGCAGCGGAGACGGCGAGAGCCGCGACGAGTAAGAGTGGTGCTGCGAGTCGCATCAATCTTCCAGCGCGGGTTCGTAAGCAGTTTCCGTATGCGGTGCCACTTGAGCGTGCGAGCTGATGAGACGCGCGCACGTGTTCCATCTGAGAATCGCGTCGTCGTTGCCCGCGGGACGAATTGCCTCGGCCTTCTCGTACCAGTTCATCGCATCCCGCAACGATTCGTATGCCATTCCACCGCTGCCCATCCCGCCCCGGTGCAGATGCGCCTGCCCACTCCGCTCGGAGGCGATGCCGGTGTAGTAGGCCCGCTGGTACGGATCGGTGATGCGCGGCAGCGTTTCGTGCACGGCCTTCATGACCGTCGCGTGCACGCCTTCCGCGAGCTGGTCGGTGAGAGCGAGCGCCAGCATCACCAGCACCTGCTGGTTCGCGGGATCGATCTCCAGGATGTCGCGGCAAATGCTCTCGGCCGCCCACGACTGGTTGATCAGACGATACCGCTCGGCCTTCTGAACCGCGCGCGGAATCGCTTCCTTCGAAATCGGCTTCAGCTTGAAGTCCTTGAAATCCTCTTTCATCGAGCTTCTCCCTGGCCTGTGTCCGTTGACTTGCTACCCCGTACAAGCCGCACGAGTTTCGCGATCGGGTCGTAGTGCTTGTCGACTACGCGCTCCTTGAGGGGAATAATGGCGTTGTCGGTGATCGTAATGTGCTCCGGGCAGACCTTTGTGCAGCATTTGGTGATGTTGCAATAGCCGATGCCGTGGCTCTCCTTCAGCTCGTCGGTTCGATCGAGGACGTCGAGCGGGTGCATCTCGAGTTGCGCCGCGTGGACCAAAAGCCGGGGACCCACGAACTGTTCGTGCAGCTGGTGGTCGCGAAGAACATGGCAGACGTCCTGGCACAGGAAGCACTCGATGCACTTCCGGAATTCCTGAACGCGGTCGGCATCGGCCTGCGCCATCCGCCAGGTGCCGTCGGGCGCATCGGGAGGCCTCGGTGTGAACTTCCGGATTCGCTTTTTCGCGCGGAAGTTGGAGGACACATCGGTAACCAGATCTTTCACCGGCGGGAAAGCGCGCATGGGCTCGACGGTCACCGGCTCCTCTAGATCGAGCTCGCTCAATCGCGTCATGCACATGAGACGCGGCATCCCGTTGATCTCCGCCGAGCACGATCCACACTTCCCTGCCTTGCAGTTCCAGCGCACCGCAAGGTCGGTGGCGCCCTCCGCCTGGATCTGATGAATCGCATCGAGGACGACCATGCCTTCCGAGACGCGTGTCGAGTAGTCCTGGAGCTGTCCGCTCGCGCCCACGCCGCGCCAGATGCGAAAGGTCGCGCCGCGTGTTTCGGTGCCGGCGCTAGTATCACTTCTGGCGGCAGCCCGCTGGCCGCTCTCGACGATGTTTCGTGCGAACGACTGGTTGGCGGCCATTACTTGTTTTCCTCGACGATCTTCTTGAGATCTTCGCGCATCTCTGGCAGCGGCTCGCGCGTCACCTGCATCTCACCATTCGGCCCGCGCCGGATGACGATGTTGAACTTGCCGTAGCTCGGATCCTTCTCCGGAAAATCGTCGCGGAAGTGTCCGCCGCGGCTCTCCTTTCTTTCCAGAGCCGCGCGAGCAACGATCTCCGACACGATCAACAGATTTTGAAGGTCAAGCGCCGTGTGCCATCCCGGATTGTACTCCCTGTTTCCGGTAACGGAAACCTTTCGCGCCCTTTCTTTCAGGGTCCTCAGGCCGTCGAGCGCGCGCCGGATCTCGTCTTCACGACGCACGATGCCCACCAGCTCCTGCATCATCGTCTGAAGATCGTGCTCCACCTGGTAGGGGCCTTCGCCG
>JAYWBE010000466.1:0-8691 GCA_043781715.1 Gemmatimonadaceae bacterium | reverse complement strand
GCGGCGGGGCGTTCGCCCCGCCGCCTTTTTTTGTCATCCCGGCATGACCGAGCGGCGCTTAGATTGCGTCGTTGACGGGAACACAAGCGCGATCTCGGTCCGTAATGCCGGGATGCCCTCCCATGAACGGACCCTCTCGCGCGCGCACCATACTCAGTGAATCTTTGACGGATGAACGTTCATAGCATTGCACGGATGAGCGGCGGCTCGGCCTACCTCTGGATGGCGGCACGCGCCAGAAACGCGCTTCGCCGGGTCGTAGTGTTTGGCATCGTTGGCGGCGTGGTCTTTGTTGGAGCATTGATCGCGTTCGTCCTCGTTCCGAGGAATGCATCGCGAAAGGCGCTAGCGGTAGCCTCGAAAATCGAAGCTCGAACGGATTCCACGCCGACCGTCGCGGTGAGGGACCGCTATTTGGCCGAGCTTACTTTTACGGACTCCGTGCTGAATGCAACACGGCGCGCTCTGATACCCGTTCCGGTGGCTATCATAGATACCTTCCCGCCGGCGGTGCGCGCGCAACGTGATTCTCTGAGCGCAGAGCTCGCGACGCTCAATCGCTTGATCGACCGAGCGGAGAACGCCCCCCTCCCCACCTCCTATCGCGCGCTTGCCGCATCGCCCGTAGTAGCCGCTGATCCCAGAGTGCGCGTACTGCTCGACTCTTTGGCGGACGTTGAGCGCGACCGAAATGCGTTTGGTGCAGTGGGAGGAGTGGACCCGGTATACCTGTCGCTGACTTCGAGAGCAAATGCGATTGGCCGTCAAATACAGGGGATCGCCGATGCAAAACGCGGTGAGGTACGAGGAAAACTGGCGCTGATACGCCCGACTCCCGCTCCGGTAGTGAGGCCCGTCATTACGGTAGATACGACAAAGCTTGTTGCTCAGCGTGCGACCGCCCAGCGGAACTATTCGGCCACGGCAGGGCAGCTGGATCAGATAAATCAGAAAAACGCTCGCATCGATCGTGAGTCGGCGCATGCCAGGGAGCTTGCCAACGTAGGTGCCCCACCGTGGGCGATGCTCGCCGCCGCGGTGGTGCTCGCACTCGCGGTTGGATTTGCGGCATCGTTTGGAACGGAGCTCAAACGGCCGCACATCGCTGACCCGCGTGAGGCGGAGCAGATAAGCGGTTCGCGTGTGCTCACTGTGATCAAGCCGCCGGAAGTCGTTGTGGAAAGAAGCCGCCGGCAGGCGGATGTTGAGGCACCACCGCTGATCGATGTCGTGTCGGAGAGTTACAGAACTCTCTACCTGCACATCGCGTCGATCGAAGCGAGCGTCCCTATCGTCACGATTACTGGCGACGATCCTGGCATTGTCGCGACCGTCGCGGCGAACCTTGCTGCATCCGCAGCCTACGAGGCGCGCAGCACTCTGCTCGTCGACGTCGATCCGACCACATGCAGCGTCGCGAGCGTCCTGCGAATCCAGCCAGACCCCGGGCTCTCAGGAATCATCACCGGCAGCTCAACCTGGCCGGAAGCTATCGTTCCGACGACCATCGGCCGCGACCGTCCGCTTGATGTGCTTCCGAGCGGTACGCGGCGCTCCGGACTTCCGGAGGCAAATGTCGTCGAGGATGTGCGCAAAGAGCTCGCTCGCATGCAGCGACGCTATGACTTCATCATCATCGCGGCTCCAACCAGCTACGTCCAGCGGAGCGCCAGCAGCATTATCCCGGCTCCGGATGTGATCCTCTGCGCGCGAATCGCCCACACCACAGTGGGGGGTCTCAAGGCCGCCGTGGACAGCCTTCGCGGAGCGGACATGCGCGTTCACGGACTCGTGTTATGGGATGCGGAAATGCCGCAGCTGGAGACGCGCGAAGAAATGCTCGGGGCGACACGACAATCAGGAGCGTTTCAGCCGGAGCTCGCCACAGCGCGGTAACCGGTAATGGCCGAAACAATTCCTGATCTGAGAAACGTGCCGAAAGCTCGCGCCTACGTCGAGCTGAAGGGACACAGCGATGCCATTCTCGAGGGCGTGGATGACGATGTCACAGCGATGGCTACGATGGCCGCTCTGGTGCATCATGCGTTTGGCTATCTATGGACAGGTTTCTACCGCGTGATCGTCCCCGGACAGCTTCTCCGAGTTGGGCCGTACCAGGGAAGTCTCGGCTGCCTCGATATTGCGTTTGGCCGGGGAGTATGCGGGGCAGCCGCCGCGGAAATGAAGACCGTAATTGTCCCAGATGTCGGAAAATTTCCCGGGCACATCGCTTGTGATGCGCGATCCCGATCCGAGATCGTCGTCCCCGTTCTCGATCGACGGGGTGATTTAATCGCGGTTCTCGACGTAGATTCTGACCAGTTGGATGCGTTCAAGGCAGAAGACCAGCAAGGGCTCGAACGACTCGTGTCCTGGTTCGCAACATTGAAGCAATGACAGTCACCGGTTACTCCGACGCGATCAATCACGCACTCGCGTTCGCGGCCAAGCATCACGACCGCCAGGTGCGAAAGGGAACGAAGCTTCCCTACCTCACGCACCCCGCGAACGTGGCGGTGATTCTCACTCGATATGGCCGCGACAGCGAGACAGTCGCCTCCGGAATCCTGTACGATGTGATCGAGGACTGCGTGGAGGAGGGCTATACCCGGCAGATGCTGGAGCAGCGGATCGGTGACAAATTCGGCGCGAAAGTTCTCGATACGGTATTGGCCGTCACCTACCGCAAGCACGACGACGACGGAGTGGAGCTTTCGGGCGAGGATCGCAAGGCAGACTATCTGGAGCGGCTCGCAGGTGCGAGCGAAGAAGCGCGCTGGGTCTGCGCCGCCGACAAGGTTCACAATGCGTCATCGATCATATCAGACCTGCGGAGAACCGTGGATCCCGAGGCGATCTGGGGCCGTTTCGGCGGGGGCAGAGTTGGAACAGGCCGCTGGTATCGCCAAGTCTACCAAAGACTTCGTGACCTCGGATTCGATGCTCCCATAATGGCGGAACTGGAGAAGGCTTCCGGCGAGCTTCAAACACTCGCCGGCTGAGGCAAACGCTATCCGAAAGTAGCCGCCGTCCCGGCGCCGTAGGTTTTCTCGACGTATTCCTCGAGTATCCTCAAGAACTCCGGAACGATCGTGTCGCCTTTGAGGGTGACCATCAGCTTGCCGTCGACGTACACCGGCGCCTTCGGCTCCTCGGAAGTGCCGGGGAGTGAGATGCCGATATTCGCGTGCTTCGATTCTCCGGGCCCGTTAACGATGCACCCCATCACCGCCACCTTCATCTCTATCACACCGGGATACTGCTCGCGCCATGCCGGCATCTGCTCCCGCAAGTAGGTCTGAATATCTTCCGCCATGTGCTGGAAGAAAGTCGATGTGGTGCGGCCACACCCCGGACACGCGGTAACCTGCGGATTGAAGCTCTGTAGCTCGAGCGACTGAAGGATCTGCTGTGCGACGTTAACCTCTTCGGTCCGATCTCCACCGGGGCGCGGCGTCAGAGACACTCGAATTGTGTCTCCAATTCCCTCGGACAACAGGATCGACAGCGCTGCGGTGCTAGCGACGATGCCCTTCGAGCCGAGCCCTGCTTCGGTGAGACCGAGATGCAGCGGGTAGTCGCATCGGGCCGCTAGCTGGCGGTAGACCTCCAAAAGATCTTGAACGCCCGATACCTTCGCCGAAATGATGATGCGGTCATGGCCGAGTCCCATCTCTTCGGCGATGAATGCCGAGCGCAGAGCGCTCTGGATCATCGCCTCGATGTAGACTTCCTTCGCGGCACGCGGCTCGGCACTGCGCGCGTTGTCGTCCATCAGTGTCGTGAGGAGATCCTGGTCGAGCGAGCCCCAGTTCACGCCGATCCTGACGGGCTTGTCGTTGTCGAGCGCTATCTGGATGATCGTTCGAAAATTCTCGTCTCGCCGCTTTCCACCCACATTGCCCGGATTGATTCGGTATTTGGCGAGTGTCTTTGCTGCCGCGGGATACTTCGCAAGCAGCAAATGGCCGTTGTAGTGGAAGTCTCCGATCAGCGGAACCGAAACGCCCATGTCAGCGAGTCTGCTTGCGATCTCGGGCAGAGAGCGGGCAGCGTCGTCGTTGTTGACCGTCACCCGGACCAGGCGACTTCCCGCTCTCGCCAGCTCCGCTACCTGGAGAGCTGTACCCGAGGCGTCACCGGTGTCGGTATTTGTCATGGACTGCACGACGATAGGATGGGCCGACCCGACGGGTACGCCACCTACGATGGCAGTCGCAGTCTTTCTGCGCGCGATAATGGTCAACGGTTCTTGCGTGTGTTGAATTTGAAAGCTAATTCCCTCTCGCGAGCGCTGCATGAACGGCACGCAGCTTCCCTTCCATGGAGCTCAGATGGCTGATAACCCGGAAATTACGGAGACCCCGATTGCTCCCGCTCCGGCAAAAAAGATGCGAAACAAAGCGTTGATCGCGGTGCTCATTCTTCTCCTTATTCCCGGGGTCATCATTGCCCTCTGGATCTGGATTGCGCTCGGCTACACCTATGCGTCGGGCGAACGTGCTGGCTATATCCAGAAGATTTCTAAGAAAGGGTGGCTCTGTAAGACGTGGGAAGGCGAGCTCGCCATGGCAAATCTGCCAGGAACGATGCCTCAAATCTTCACTTTTACCGTCCGGAATGACTCGGTTGCCCACGTGCTCGAGCAGAATGCTGGCAAACAAGTGTCGCTGACCTATGAACAACACCGGGGAGTGCCCACCTCATGTTTTGGGGAGACCGAGTATTTCGTAACGGGGGCACGTAGGATAGGGCTCTGAATTCTCTATTGTCTGCTCAGCCGGTCCTTGCTATTTTTCCGCCAAGTCGAGCCAGGAGTACGGGTGAACACCCTTGCTGCGGGCTCAAGTCCAATGCGGGGTTAAAGAGACCCGCGTACCAGATTGTCGAGGGTCGGGCGTGTTTCAGCTCCCCAAGACACAATTTTCCAGGAGTAGGGAATGCGTACGACCGGCAAAGTGAAGTGGTTCAACGACGCGAAGGGCTTTGGATTCATCACACCTGACAACGGGCAGAAGGATTGCTTCGTTCACTACAGCGCGATCTCCGGCTCGGGCTTCAAGTCCCTTGCTGAAGGTGATGCTGTAGAGTTCGACATCGTCGAGGGTCAGAAGGGTCCAGCTGCCGAGAACGTGACGAAGGCTTCTTAAGCCACGTCCGCTTCACTGGCACAATCTGGCGGGGCGTCTCAATCGAGGCGCCCCGTTTGGTTTTTTGGGGGACGACCGCGTCGTGGAATCGGTGTGATCTCTACAGCGTTCTCGAGCCGTTGAATCAGGCCGGCCCTGAGCTTCTCGAGATCCACCTGGAGGCTCACGCCGTCGGGAGACGTGTACCGCCCGCCGCTGGTGGCGAGCTTTTCAGATAATTCGATCGCGCTTGCCAGTGGGATTCCGAGCTCGTTGATGAGCATCGTGGCGACCGCGAGAACCAGCAATCCATCGATTGTGATGCGACGAGCCACGCCTTGTCTTTCCTGCTGGACTCCGGCGACTTGGATGTGGGAAAGTGTATTGTCGAGCCACTTTGTTGGCATTTCCAACGTAAGTGCAGCAGTGGCAATGGTGTAGGCGCGAGCCATTAATTATCCTAATATAAAAAGATAATTAAGGCAAGGAGGCTAGCCGCTTTCTGGGACTGCCTTCATCATTATATTGCCCGTTCAAGCGATCGATCTTGGCGGCTCCAACAACTTCCAGACAACAGCATGAAGCAGCTCCTTCGGGCAATACCGCTTTCCCTCCCCTTCTTCCTGTCCCTCGCGATCTCGTCGGCCGCATTCGGGCAAAAGACATATGCGGTCGCCCTGGGCGGCGGAGCCGCCATCCCGGTGGGCAAGCTCAGCGATACTCAGAAGACCGGTTATAGCACCATGGCTGCGATTGCAATCGGGGTGGCTGAATTGCCGCTCGGTGTGCGCTTTGACGGTGTTTATAACAACCTGCCCGCCAAGGTCCAAAGCGGTACGACGATTAGTTCGGACTTCCGCGTGATGGGAGTGCTCGCGAATCTGGTCTTCGCGTTTCCAGGAACGAATGCAAAGCCGTACCTGATCGTCGGCGGGGGCCTCTACAACTCAAAAGCCGATGCACCCGGCGCAAAATCGCAAAACAATTTGGGCTTCAACGCCGGACTCGGAGCCACATTCGGCTTTGGCCCGTTCGCAACATTCCTCGAATCCCGGTATCACAGCATCTCGCGAAACGCCGTAAAAGGTGGCGTGTTTCAATTCGTTCCGATCACCTTCGGCGTAATGTTCTAAGAAGCTGGGGTCGCGGAGTACGGGTAGGGCCTCGGTCTGGCATCCACAGAACTGAAGCAGGGAGCTGTAGGCTAACTAGGCTGTTTTGCTCGGAGCTTTCATCGATCGTAAGAAAGAAAATGGGGCGCATGAATGCGCCCCATTCTTCTTTCTGTGTGCCTGATGGCAAGGCATCTCGACACTTCGATGCGTATTGGCGAAACGACGATGGATCCTGGGTTACACCGCGCGAAGAACCAACTCGTTCCCGCGTGCTATGTCGGTTACTGGCCGGAGTGCTTCACTCGCGAAGCGAAGCTGCGCACTGACAGCGGTCGGACCTGTACCACCGGGAACGTCGCGCCGCGCCACCGATCGCACCGGCTCGAGCCAGTCGAGAACGTCGTCGCCAAATAGTGAATGCGCAGCCCTGAACGACGCGATGGGCAGAGCGTCGAGCTCGCAGTCCTCGCGCTCACTCTCGCGAATGAGTGACCCGATTGCAGAATGGGCTTCGCGAAAGGTGGCCCCCTTCTCTACCAGATAGTCAGCGAGATCAGTCGCCATC
Source organism: Gemmatimonadaceae bacterium (assembly GCA_043781715.1). Lineage (GTDB taxonomy): Bacteria > Gemmatimonadota > Gemmatimonadetes > Gemmatimonadales > Gemmatimonadaceae > UBA4720. Next base: position 1,882 of record JAYWBE010000466.1, on the reverse strand, counting down.
ATGCTGCTCGAGAGAGCGGCGCGCATTCGCCTGGCGTTGAACCGAATCTCCTGGAGCGCCCCGGCCACAGCCGGGAGCACGAGCAGAATCGTGTCAACCGCGTCGAACAACACGCGCTTGTCGTCCTGCAGATCCTTGTTATAGCCGCTGGGCAAGCCCTTGAGAGTCGTCAGAAGCGTCGTCAGATCCCCGATGGCGCGCGCACCTGATCCACGCGCAAGCTCCAATGCATCGGGATTGCGCTTCTGCGGCATCATGCTCGAACCTGTTGTGAATGCGTCGCCGAACTGAACGAATCCGAACTCACTCGAGCCGTAAATGATCAGATCTTCAGCGAGTCGCGAGAGATGCGTGGCTGCCATTGCCACCGCGAACAACAACTCGGCCACGAAATCTCTGTCCCCAACGGCGTCGATGCTGTTCTGCGACACAGAGCTGAAGCCGAGGCTGCCCTGGAGGAGCACTCGTGAGATCGGGAACGCACACCCCGCGATCGCACCCGAGCCGAGCGGCAGCACCGCTGCGGCCCGTGACGCCGAAGCAATCCGCGCCCGATCCCGCTCGAGTGGCCAGAAGTGCGACAACATCCAGTGCGCAGCGGACACGGGCTGGGCGCGCTGCAGATGCGTGTAGGACGGCATCAGCACGTCGCCGAGCGTCGCGGCGTGATCGAGCATGACCTGCTGCAAAGTGCGAACGGTGATATCGAGCTTCGTACACGCGTCCATCGACCAGAGGCGCGTCGCCGTAGCTACCTGATCATTCCGGCTGCGGCCAGTGTGGAGCTTCGACGCTACGTCGCCCACTTCATCGTGAAGCATCCGGTCGATCAGCGTGTGCACATCTTCATCGGATGAGAGCGACTGGGCTCCGGCCGCGAGTTTCTGGCCGACCATAGCGAGCCCGCGCTCGATTTTCTTGCTTTCCTCGAGCGTCAGGACTCCAGCTCCCCAGAGAGCCACCGCCCAGGCTTGAGATAGATTGATATCGAACGGCCAGAGGCGATAATCGGTGCCGATGGAGCGGTTGAGTGCCTCCAGAGCAGCCGCGGTGGGAGTCGAGAAGCGTCCTCCCCATAGCTTGTGCGATGTGTGGTCCGACATGGCGGTCTCCTTGCCGGTCAAGCTATGGCCAGAGCTGCGGGCTCCTTGGCCTTCGTCTCGCTCTTGCGCTGTGCAGTTGCCGCCAGCTCCTGATCCCGAATGGCACGAACGCGCGCGGAAAGGCCGTAGAGGCGTATAAACCCGGCAGCGTCGCTCTGCTCGTAAACGTCGTCTTCGCCGAACGTGACGAAACGCTCGTCGTAAAGAGCGTACTCGCTCTCGCGACCGACCACCGATGCGGATCCCTTGAAGAGCTTGAGTGTCACGGACCCGGTGACGCGCTCCTGTGTCACGTTCACGAAAGCATCATATGCCTCGCGCTCGGTTGTCCACCAGCGGCCTTCGTACACGATATCCGCGTAGCGTGGAGCGATGTTATCCTTGGCGGCAAGAGTGCGGCGATCGAGCACCAGCTGCTCCAACTCGCTGTGAGCGGAGTAGAGCAGGGTACCGCCCGGGGTTTCGTAGACGCCACGCGACTTCATCCCGATCAGACGATCCTCGACGAGATCGATTCGGCCGACGCCGTGTCGTCCGCCAATCGTATTCAGGGCGACGACGAGGTCCACCGCGTCGAGCTCTGCCCCATTTACCGACACCGGAGTTCCATTGAGGAACCCGATCGTGACTTCCTCGGGCTCGTCGGGAGCGTTCTCCGGAGCAGTCGTCAGCATGAAGAGGTCAGCCGGCGGAGCGGAGGCTGGCTGCTCGAGGACACCACCTTCGTGAGAGATATGCCAGATATTCCGGTCACGGGAATAGATCTTTTCCCTCGTCGC
>JAYWBE010000465.1:0-8709 GCA_043781715.1 Gemmatimonadaceae bacterium | reverse complement strand
ACGATCGCCCGCACGGATTGCTCGTCGTCGACGAGAAGGATGGTTTCCTTTAGTCCGGGGTCGGGCGCGGTCATGGTGTTGATACTGTGGCCAGTGCGATGGACAGGCAAGCTACCCCAGCGACGACCATTGTGGCCAGATATAGCCAGAATTCTTTTGTCGGGGGCCCCTTACGCTGCTGCAACCACTCAGCTCCGGACCAGTGTTACACGCTAGAGTGGAAAAGCGGCGGCGTCCGGGCTCGACCCTTAACTCCTTGAGCCCACCATCGATCGTCATGCAGGGCGCGACGCCGAATATTGTCAACCAATGCATCGTCGCATCGCCTTGTAGGCCTGCCTTACTGTTGCATCGTCGCAACACTTTTGTGGCCGCTGAAACGCTCTCCGAAGCTGGTGCTCACTCGCGACAAATGTTACCCCTCATTAGGACTGGTTAACAGTGTTGTTGCCATGTCGCCGCAGTTGCGAATGAGTGGGAAACGCCCTATTGCCGAACTCAGCAGGTATGCTAACCTTGTGTCCGCTCGATCACGAACTTTCGCGCGTCGACTTTGTCCACAATGCTCCAACCGACGGGAACAAAATGAACAGCGCCCTGGCTCGAAAAGAATTTCGCGCAGCTTCAGACTCGACCCAGTCATACAATCCCGTCACCGAAAAGATGCGAGCTCTGATCGTCGATGACGACCGGACGCTCAGGGAAGGATGCGCCAGCGTACTACGTAGCGAGGGATTCGTCGTAGACGTTACCGCGCGTGGCGACGAGGCCATCGACATGGTTCGCCGGTCCAGATACGACATCATGTTCGTCGACGTCTACATGACGCCCGTTTCGGGAATCGATGTCCTGAAGGCGGTGATGGCCACAGCCCCGAACACTCTGGTCGTTCTCATGACCGGAAATCCCAGCGTCGACTCCAGTATTGAAGCAATGCAAATCGGCGCTTGGGAGTACCTCTCGAAGCCTTACTCTGGTACCCAGCTGCAATTGATTCTTGGTCGGGCAGCCCACACCGTATCGACGCGCCGCCAGTCCGAAGCGCCTGCGCTCGATACCAACGACGGCGGCCCTGGTGGCCTGCTTGTCGGCACGTCCGCGGCCTTTCGCCGCGCGACAGACCTTGCGAAGAGGGCCGCGCCAACGAACGCCGCCGTCATGATCGTCGGCGAAACCGGAACGGGTAAAGAAGTTCTCGCTCAGTACATTCACCAGCACAGTCGCCGCTCCAGACGACGTCTGGTCCCGATCAATTGCGCCGCCATCCCTGAGCAGCTTCTTGAGTCGGAGATGTTCGGCCATCGCAAAGGAGCCTTCACGGGCGCCGATCGCGAAAAGATGGGACTACTCGAGCTGGCAGATGGTGGGACTCTTTTTCTCGACGAGCTGAGCGAGATGTCGATGCCCCTGCAGGCAAAGATGCTTCGCGTACTTCAGGATGGAATTGTGCGGCGCGTCGGCAGCGAACATGAGGACGCAGTCGTGGACGTGCGGTTCGTTTCGGCGACCAACAGAGATCCGCGCGAATCCATCAGGAACAAGCAGTTGCGAGAGGATCTTTACTACCGCCTGAACGTGGTTCAGATAGTAATCCCGCCGTTGCGCGAGCGGGCGGAAGACATTCCCATGCTGGCTAATCACTTCCTCCGCGTTTTCTGGGCTCGTCACCGTTCACCCAAGGACGCCATCCCGGAGTTCAGCGAGGATACTCTCGATTTTCTCGTAACTCGGCCATGGCGCGGCAATGTGCGCGAGCTGCAGAATTTTGTGGAGCATGTAACTATCCTCGCGCAGCCAGGCTCGAAGATCCAGATCCATCAGCTGCCGCTCGATCAGGAGGTCGACCTCGGCTCAGCGATCACGGGGTTGCCTGCCTTCCCTTCGAGCGACGCGTATCATGTCGCAAAGGAGCAGGTGCTGGCGAGTTTCGAGAAGACGTACGTCACCCGCCTGGTCGCCCGGGCGTCCGGAAACATGTCGCGCGCCGCACGTCTCGCGAGCGTGGATCGAACGACCCTGTATCGGCTTCTCGAGCGTCACGGGTTTCGCCGGGATCTCGCAGAGCCTGTCTCCCCAGGCGACGTACAGCTCAATGCCGACGCCTTTTCCGGGGCCTCGTGAGCGGACGCCGGAGTAGAATCTCCACGAGTCTTTGACATAGCCAGGCTCCGAGTCGAGTAGCCGCTCCGGGCGCATACGATGAAGGAGGCGGCCGCTACGCGCCAACCTCGAGATGAAGCTGCTCAATCACGGCAGCGTGGGAGGGCGCGCATTTCCCAACGGAAGCGGTAGGGTCCCGCGCTTCGCCACCATCACCTGGGCACGCAGGCCGCAATCAGATTCCGCACCCGCTCGGGGCTGTGTGTGCCGCCCTACTACCGCGTTGCATGATCGCAACACTTTGGAATCTTTACTCCTCATAAGTCCCTACATGGTAGAGAGTTGGCTCTGGGCAGTGAATTGCGTCACGGGGTGCGGCGCCCCTCGCCGGGGACACCCGGCTAATCCAACGACCGAATTTCATAAATGCCCCTCCGTTTCACGCCGGCAGTCTCAGAACAATCTCCACGCATGACCGCACACGGAGAATTCCCCGGTCCGGCGGGTTGGGGCTCTGCCCCTGCTCCACCGTCCGACCCGGAGGGCGTGCCGTGGGAACGCTACTTCGACGCCGTCAAGAGGCATGCGTTGCTGATCGCCGCGCTTGTCGTAGCAGGCTCTTTCTGCGGATTGTTTGCCGCGCGGCGCGTGAAGCCAGTGTACGACGTGCAGGCGACTGTATGGATCACCCCGGGGCTTTCGCAGCAGAGCGGACCCATTAGAGCGCAGGAGCTCTTGCCGCCGACCTCCTGGGTAGAGCTGTTGCGTAGCTTCGCCATCATCGAGCCAGTCGTGCACAACCTGAGGCTGAATGTATCTTACGAGCACCCGGGGGATTCCGTCTTGTTCAAGGACTTCGAGTCACGGCCGTTTCTCCGCCCAGGCGCATACGTCCTGAAGATCGAGGGCGGCCAGCGCTATCGATTGTCTACCAGCGACGGAGTCGCGATCGAGCGCGGAGCATTGGGTGACTCTCTTGGCCGTAAGGTAGGTTTTGGATGGGCTCCCGAGGCACAACTTCTGGCGACTCGCCGGCAACTCGAGTTTTCGGTCGCTACGCCCAGGAGCGCAGCAGTGGCCCTCCTCTCGAAGCTCCGCACCTCGCTTCCCGATGACGGCCGGTTCCTGTCGATTTCTCTGAGTGGGTCGGATCCAAATCGGACAGCACGCACCCTGAACGCATGGGCGGATCAATTCGTCACCTCGTCCGGCGATCTGAAGAAGCGTAATCTGCTCGAATTCGAGAAAATCCTGAGTGATCAGCTCAGCGTGGCAGAGCGTGAGCTGCGTAATTCAGAGATTCAGCTGGAGCAGTTCCGCGTCAACACGATCACCCTCCCCTCGGGAAATGAGCCGGTCGCTGGTGGCGTTCAGGCAACGCGCGACCCGGTGATTGCCAACTATTTCCAGCAGAAGGAAACGCTCGCCGAAGTACAGGCCGAGCGTCTCGCGCTCGAGCGGATCATCGCAAACGCAAATGGAGGAGCGCTCAGCACGGAGTCGTTCCTGATGGTGCCAGCGGTTCTCAACAGCAGTCCGCCACTGCGCACGGCGATCGACGAGCTCTCTTCCCGACAGGCTTCTCTGCGCACTGAGCAACAGTTTCTCACCGATGCGAACCCGCGTATCAAGCAACTTGCAGCGGCGGTGCACACGCTCGAATACGAAACGATTCCTCGGATCGCCCAGGAGGTTCTGCAGACACTGCGGACCCGCGAGGGTGATATGAACCTGCGGGTCGACGCTCAATCGCGCGAGCTGCGCGCGATACCATCGCGTACGATCGAGGAAATGCGCCTCGTCAGACAGGTAGGAGCGAGCGCGAATCTCTACGGGGTCCTCAAGGCGCGATACGAGGAAGTGTCTCTCGCGGAGGCGCAGTCAACTCCCGACCTGAGCATGCTGGATTACGCAATCGCGCCGATGCACCCTACGTCCAACGAAGCGCCTCGTTTTTTCTTGCTCGCGGTCCTTGCCAGTGTCGGGTTTGCGGCCGGCGTCTCCCTTCTCCACGATCGTCTTGACCGCAGGTTTCGGTACCCTGAGCAAGCGACGCACGATCTGGGGCTCACAATATCAAGCACGGTTCCGCGATTCAGACCAGATCGCAAAGGTGATTTCCAAATCGAGGTAATGTCGCAAACCGTCGAGTCTTTCCGAATACTCAGGCTCGCGATGCGATACGAGTTCCCCGCCGATGGGCCAGTAGTGCTGACCGTGTCCAGCCCGAATAGTTGCGACGGCAAGTCGCTCGTTTCCTCGAACCTTGCGCTTGCATTTGCCAGCGCGGGACATCGCACTCTATTGATAGACGGTGATGTGCGGCGCGGAGCGCTCCACGGAACGTTTGACGTACCGGTTACGCCGGGACTGGTAGAGTACCTCTGCGAGCGTCTGGAAATCGACGCAGTCGTGAAAGCAACCTCTTCGAAAAACCTCTTCCTGCTTCCTCGCGGCACCCGCCGAAATCGTGCTCCCGAACTTCTCCTGTCCGACGAAATGGCCGCCCTGGTGCAAGCGGCACGGCGAAACTTTGAGGTTGTGATCATCGACTCCCCGCCGTTCAGTGCCGGGGTCGATGCCTACGCTCTAGGCGCGGCAGCCGGCGCTATGCTCGTGGTGCTGCGCCCAGGCGTTTCTGATCGGAAGCTCGCTGCGGCGAAGCTGGAGATTTTGGACAGGTTGCCGATTCGAATCCTTGGAGCTGTTCTGAACGGCGTGCCCGTGGGCGGCTCATACCGGTACTACGAAACGGATTACGCCTACGCAGACGGACGAATGTCAGATCCGGTCGGAAGCGTCGCAACACCTAAAGGTCTGGTTCTTCGCGCCTAGCATCCGGGCGCAGGGAGGCGGAACGAAAAAATGCGCGCGTCGGCGCAAGTGCGAACGAGCACTCCGAACGGCACGCAAGAACAAAAGCTGTGCATGGTGCACACGCGTTAAAAAAGCTGGCAGCGGAGGTTCACTTAATATGTTTCTGAAGACACGTTACCCAAACGCTTTGCTGGGCGATGCTGGTCGCCGCGTCCGCACTGCGACCATAATTGTCGCTGCGCTTGCGTCGGGTGGAGGCGAGATCCGTGCTCAGGCCGCTTCGGGCCTGCTGGTGTCGCGCGCCGAGTTGACCGCGCTCGCAATTCGAGCGGATAGCGTGGCAAGCAAAGGAGATGATGGTGAGCGTGCCCGCAGTGCAGTTCTCGCCGCGAGCATTCGCCAACGCTTGCGCGATGGCGACTTCCAGATCGGCGATCGGGTCGTGGTGACAATCGTGTCGGACGCGGTACGCAAGGACACACTCGTGGTCCGGTCGGGACGTTTCCTCGAGATCCCTGACAAGATCGTAGTCCCGGTCACCGGAGTGCTTCGCTCCGAGCTCCTGGACCGCGTCTCAACCGAGGTGCTCAAGTATGTCAAAGCCCGGCAAATCGAGGTAACGCCGCTCATGCGGGTTGGCGTTCTCGGTGAAGTCGCTCGTCCTGGCTACTTTGCGTTCGCGTCTGATCTTCCACTCACCGAGGCAATCATGATCGCGGGCGGTCCGACGACGGCCGCTGACCTCGAGCGATCGATCGTTCGCCGCGGGAATCAGCCATTCCGTTCCGCAGAGGAAACGCGAAGTGCAATCGCCAGAGGACTTACGCTCGATCAATTCGGGCTCAATGCAGGTGACGACCTTGTCGTCGGCCGCCGCCGCAACGTCAACCCCGGATCAATAGTCGGAATGGTGAGTGCGCTTGGGGGCGTCCTAGCTGTTTTCGTGGCGCTACACCGCTAGTGCTTAACCCTGCTCGTACTGTCTCGCGTGCTATTGCCGACATGGTTGGCCAATAGGATGCGATCGTGACGACGAGCGCGAGCGCCGTAGGTCCGACATTGCTCGATCCGCATGGTTCCGTCGCCGGCCCCCGGCAGAATGCCGAAATCGTCCTCCACATTCCGATTGCCCAGGAGCCCGGGTTGCTCCAGGCGCCGCCTCCACAATTTCCGGACATGCGGCCGCGCTCGGAAAAGCTGGACCGCTCGGTCAACGTGGCGATCGCCCTGATCGGGTTGGTTCTCGCCACACCGGTGATGGTGGTTTTTGCGGCGCTCGTAAAGTTGACGTCCCCAGGACCGATTTTCTATTCGCAGGCGCGCGTTGGCCTCGATCGTCGCCGCTCGGGCGTCGCTCCCAACCCATACGACCGCCGGACCCGCGATTTGGGTGGCCACCCCTTCATGATTTTCAAGCTTCGCACGATGCAGACTGGCGCTGAGAAGCCGAATGGTGCCGTTTGGGCTACCCGTGGAGATCCGCGCGTAACATCCGTGGGACGCATGATGAGAAAATATCGTATAGACGAGCTGCCTCAGCTCATAAACGTGATACGCGGGGAGATGAACATCGTCGGGCCCCGACCAGAGCGGCCGAGCATTTTTTCCCGTCTTTGCGACGACATCACGGAATACCCGCTGCGTCAACGTGCAAGGCCTGGAATTACCGGCTTGGCACAGGTCAATCACAGCTACGACACGAGCATCGACGACGTGCGGCTAAAGGTGCGCTACGACCTTGAATACCTTCAACGCCAGGGAGTGGCGGAGGATCTGATGATCATGGCGCGCACCGTACCCGTGATGATCTTTCGCAAGGGTGGCTGGTAAGATCACCGCTGCGCCCCCCGGACGATGGTCAGGGGCGGCGTCGCACCGGAGGCCACGTCTCGAGGCCGACCTCGGAGTAAGCTTGCGTCGCGGCATCGGGCAGAACGTCGCCGAATGCATCGCGAAGAATCCAGCCGACGCAGAGGGCCACTGCCGAAACCGCCTGCACGAAGATGTGCAGAGGCGCTGAGGCGAGCGCGAAGGCAATGCCGCGTGCGTGCGTGTAGAAACGGTGAACGGGTAAGTTGGTGAGGAGAAGCGCTGCGGCCGCGATTCCCACTTTCGCTACCACATAAGGTCGCGGCAGGAACGCGGCTGTGAGCGTGAGAGTCGCCACGATTGCAAGGGCGGGCGTTAGCGCGCGACTGAGTGTGAACACCACCTCGGTTGGTGCCGCAGAGCTCATACGCTGATACCCGAGAGACCTGGCGAGGAGCATGCTGCGATGCCAGACCTCGTGAGACATTGAGCGCAGCGTCCATCGCCTCAGGTGCGTGACCTTGAGCTCCGAACTCAATACCACCCCGTGCCCTGCGCCAAGCAGGCGCTGCCCGAGTTCGAGGCTCTCCACGCATCCAGTGGAAAAGCGCCATTCGTCGTACATTCCCACTGAAAACAGCACACTGCGTCGGACGGCGCCGCATCCCGCCGCGAAGTGAGCGCAACCGCCTCCGTGCCGAGCTTCGCCGAAGCAAACCAGCAGGTTCCAGTACTGCGACATGAAGTTCGGCGCTCCTGGCCTCTCGTCATGCGACGCGGATACCGCATCGATGTCCAGTCGTTCGCCAAGCATGGTCAGCATCCGCGGTAGCGTGTCCGGTCTGATCACGACATCTCCGTCGACGAAGGCCACTACATCGCCACGCGCGAGCTCGGCGCCTCGGTTGCGGGCGTATGCTGGTCCCGATGCGCGTCCGCGCAGTCTGACGACGGTGTCCGCGTGGCGCGCTGCCACCATGACCGACTCGTCGGTACTCACATCATCTACGACGATGATCTCGTACGCGTCAGCCGGCAGCTCGCTGGCGCGAATCGCAGCAAGCACTCTATCGAGACTGGATCCCGAGTCGCGAACCGGAACGACTATGGACAATGCAAGAGTCCGGGGCATCGATCCGAGAACCTAGACGGTAGTGAACATCTCAAGCTCACGCGTCAGCGGCGGGAGAACGGCCCCGCTCAGCAGAGTGACGATGTCACCCGGCGAGTGCCGGATGGCGAGCTCACGGAGATCCTCTGGGCTCGTCCCGGCGGGAGCGAGGAGGACCTGCACGTCACGGATCCGGCGCGTCAGTGCCACGAGGCTGGCCGGTTGTCCGGCGCAAGCTACGATGACATCGACTAGTTCATGATCGTCAGTCTGCGGCAAACCCTCCGCGAGGACCTCAGGCGATACGACATGATTGTCCGGCAGCACGACGATGAGCGACTTGCGGGGAGTCCGACGCGGACCGGCTGAGCGATCGGCACCTGTCCCACCGACGATCCGTTGTTCTTCCTCCCTCGCGAAGTTTGACGCCCCCTCGCGGCTCACATCCCTCATCGCGCCCGAGCTGGAACTAGGATAAGGTGTGTCGTCGAGACCTGCACGGTACATGGCGCTACCTCGAAGAAAGAATCTGCGGCCGTGCCTGCTTGCCAATCGGGAAGCGCCGCGCACAGAGTGCATCGACTTCTGAAGGATTGCGAGGCAAGACGCATACTCCGCTGCCCTCGGCGTAACTCCCTGTTTTTTAGCTACTTAGCGAACGCGATTCCGCGCTGGAGGCACGACCGCGCCACGCTTGCGTGGCACGATCGCTACAAGCCAAGGAGTGCGCGGCAGGGGTGTCCGCGTCTCACGTTTGGGTTGCGCGTCGCGACGTCGGCTCCCACGTCGCCATCGGCGTACGACGAAGAGCCTCCCACCACGCGAGGAGTCCCGCTAAGAAGACAGCGACAAGGAACCCGGCAGCGGCGACG
>JAYWBE010000464.1:0-2849 GCA_043781715.1 Gemmatimonadaceae bacterium | reverse complement strand
GGCAGACGCGATCCCCCTCAGGTCGTAGACGTGGTGTCCCATCTGCGTCAGTCGCGCCAGCACCGACCGCTCGACCCCACCAGTCTCGACGCCGATGGAGTCGGGCAGGGACTGATGATGTATTCGTGGCGCGCTCATCGCATCCGAGAGCGACATCCGGTGGTCGATCACGTTGAGGATGATCTGCGACGTCGCGGAGATGATCCTTGGGCCCCCGCGCGCGCCGGTCACGAGGAGAAGATTTCCTCTCGGATCGAGGACGATCGTCGGAGACATGGCACTCAACATCCGCTTGCCCGGCGCGATCGAATTGGCGGCGCCCTGGATCAGGCCGTACATGTTCGGCGTTCCAGGCCGGGAAGTGAAGTCGTCCATCTCGTCGTTGAGAAAAAAGCCGGCGCCGCTCACGAAGACGCCTGACCCATACAAGTCATTCAGCGTCGTAGTAGTCGCGACCGCGTTTCCAGCGCCATCCACGACCGAGTAGTGCGTCGTCTCATTTCCCTCTCGCGGCTCCGATGCGAGCTGCGTCGTCGCATCGGCGTGGTCGCGCGAGATGGTCTTCGCGATCGCCCTCGCGTAACCCTTGCTTGTGAGCGTGGAGAGGGGAACCTTGACGAACGCGGGATCGCCCAGCTTCGAGTTGCGATCGATGAACGCGCGCTGGGATGCTGACGCGACCGCGTGGATTCGCTCGGCGCTCCCGAATGGCGACGTTGCTCCGTATGCCTCAAGAATATTCAGCATCTCGGTTATCGTCGTCCCCCCGGACGAAGACGGCGGCATCGAGATCAGCGAATAGCCGCGATAGCTGCCTCGTACCGGCTGGCGCCAGATCGGCTGGTAGCGAGCGAGGTCTTCCTTCGTGATGAGGCCGCCGCTCCGCTGCATCTCGGCGGCGATCGAGTCGGCGATGCTGCCGCGATAGAAATCCCGTGACCCCGAATTGGCGATCAGCCTGAGCGTGCGCGCCAACTGCGGCTGGACGAGTCGCGATCCGATGGCGGGTGGCGCGCCCTTGGGGAAAAAGATCGATTTCCCGGCGAAGCCGCTGATTCGATATTTCTCGCCGGATAGCGAAGCATGCAGCGTCGAGTCGACGATGAAGCCTTCCGAAGCAAGGCGTATCGCTGGAGCGAGCACTCTCGAGATCGGCAGCACGCCATACTTGCGATGCGCTTCGATCATTCCGGCGACGGCGCCCGGGACACCTGACGCCTTCGGTCCGATCATGCTCTCGCCGGTGAGCTTGCCGTTCGGGCCGACGTACATGTCGCGCGTCGCGGCCAGAGGCGCGGTCTCCCGATAATCGAGTGCGTCGGTGCGACCGTCAGCCATTCGAATCACCATGTAGCCGCCGCCACCGAGGTTTCCCGCTTCGGGAAACGTGACGGCTAGCGCGAAGCCGGTCGCGACCGCGGCATCGACCGCGTTTCCGCCCTGCTTCATCACTTGCGTGCCAACCTCGGCGGCGAGCCGATTATCGCTGGCGACGATTGCGTGCGGAGCGAACGTCGCGTGGGCGCCGGCGGGAAAGCGCCACCCCGGCGGGAAGACGGCCGGCACGCGTGCCGGTATCGCCGGATCGCCCGCAGGTTGGCGCGCGGAAGACGTCGCGGCCACGAGCCAGACTGAGCCCGCGACAACTGTTGCGGCGACCAGCAATTTCTTTTTCAGAACGAATCTCCGAAGGATGCGCAGGTGAATTCTATCCACGTCGCACCCTCCGTGTCACCTACCGCCGGCGCGTATTCCCGCCGAATCCCATCCGCAGCGATACCCGCAGTCCCGGCATGCTGTTCGTGTTGCTGGTGCCGTTGGACAACGCCGATCTCTCGTGGATCGCGAATGAGTAATCCGAGAGGATGTCCAGGTTCGTGCGGTCGCTAAGCCCGTAACCAAATCCATATCCAAGCGCAAACAGCGGGTCGATGTTTCCACCGGTCGGCGTCAGCTTCGCGCCATCGGAATCGCGCTTCAGATTTCTGTACGCGACGACTCCCCCATTGAGCTCCAGCACCTGGTGGAAGCCGATCCCCGCTCCCGAGTGAAACGTCGCGACCAGAGTCATCAGGTCGAGATGCGCGTCGCAGCTCGTGCTACTCGCACACTGAACGCCTCCGCCACCGGCAGTTGGGGTAAACGCCGTCGACGCGTAGCTGAAGGGTACGTGCGACCAGCTTCCCGCCACTCCGAAGGATGAGCCGTTGTTGCCGCCCTTCTCGAGCGACCCGCGGTATGCAAAGTTCGTGGAGTTGCCAAAGTTCCATGAGCTCGCGCTCAGCCCGTCGTTGACGGCGTTCGCCCGAAATCCGGAAACCCCGGCCGTGATCCAGAACCCCGGATCGTTCGAATACGCGCTCGGCCGCCGCGGCATCTGCGCGCTGACGGATCCAACTGCGAACATCACCATCAATAACGCCAGAGAAAAACGTCTCATCGTGTTACTCCAAGTTGTCTTGCGATTCGCGCGAGCCGTCGGGTAAGTTTGGTCGTGACTCACCGCTCGGCTGCGCATTGATGTTGGACCCTCGCGAAACGGAGCGCCGCAACCCGCGTACCGTCTCGATCGATCTCGCGTCCCCCCTCGAGATCGTAGACATGATAAACGCGGAAGATCGCAGTGTTCCCGAGGTTGTTGCGACACAGCGCGAGCAGATTGCCCGCGCAATCGAGCTTGCCGAAGCAACGTTTCGCTCCGGAGGACGATTGTTCTACGTCGGGGCCGGTACCTCAGGACGACTGGGAGTGCTCGACGCAAGCGAGTGTCCACCGACCTTCGGCACCAAACCGGAAATGGTGCAGGGCATAATCGCCGGCGGACTGCCGGCCCTGACGCGGTCGCAGGA
>JAYWBE010000463.1:0-2853 GCA_043781715.1 Gemmatimonadaceae bacterium | reverse complement strand
CCAAGCGCAAGCTCATTTCAGCGATCTACTATCTGGCGGAGCAGAAGCTCCTGGCGGACAACTTCGCGCTGCTCGGGGTGGCGCGCGATCAAAATACCGACGAGGGGTATCGCGCCCTGATGCGTGAAGCGATGACCCACTCCGACGAGATCCACAAGGTCAACGACGACGTTTGGCAGTGGCTGTGCGAGCGGACGTTCTACGCTGGCGGAGACTTCTCGAAGGACGACGCCTACGTGAACATCGGAAAGCGGCTTACGGAAATAGAGTCGCGCTCGCCCACGCAGGATCGGAACCGACTGTTCTATCTGGCGATTCCTCCGAGCGTGTTCGAGACGACTCTAAAGCACCTGTGCGCCAGCGGCCTCGCCTCGCGCACGCACTCGTACGACGAGCGGCCGTGGTCCCGCATCGTGATCGAGAAGCCGTTCGGCCGCAGCCTAGAATCGGCGCGGGCGCTCAACCGGCTCGTGCTCGACGAGTTCGGCGAGCACCAGATCTACCGCATCGATCACTATCTCGGGAAGGAAAGCGTCCAGAACATCCTCGTTTTCCGCTTCGCGAACTCAATCTTCGAGCCGCTGTGGAACCGGCACTACATCTCCCACGTGCAGATCACGGCGGCGGAGTCGGTCGGGGTGGAAGGGCGGGGCAAGTACTATGAGGAAGCGGGCGTGCTGCGGGACATGTTCCAGAACCACCTGCTGCAGCTTCTTACGCTCGCCGCAATGGAGCCACCCAGCTCGTTCACGGCGGACGCCGTTCGCGACGAGAAAGTGAAAGTCCTTCACTCGGTGCGCCCTCTCATTCAGGGCGACTGCGAGCCGCTCGTGGTCCGCGCGCAATACGACGCCGGAACGCTCGAAGGCAAAACGGTCCCGGGATTTCGGAGCGAGCCGGACGTGTCGCCGGATTCCCTCACGCCGACCTTCGCCGCAATGCGAATTTCGATCGACAACTGGCGGTGGAAGGGAGTCCCGTTCTACCTGCGATCCGGAAAGAGGATGGCACGCCGGATCTCAGAGATCGCGATCCAGTTCCGCTCGCCGCCGCTCCTGCTGTTCGGTCAGAAGGCGGTCGAGGAGATGTCGCCAAGCGTCCTCACGCTACGCGTTCAGCCCGACGAGGGAATCTCCCTGCGTTTTCAGGTGAAGACTCCCGGCGCGATGCACGAGCTCACACCGGGCCTCGAGATTACGCCTGTCGACATGGACTTCACGTACGCCGAGGCTTTCGGAAACGATGCGCACCCGGCGTACGAAACACTGCTGCTCGATTGCATGATCGGCGATCCCACCCTGTTCACGCGCAGCGACGAAGTCGAGATGGCGTGGTCCATCATCGACCCGCTGCTCGAGTATTGGGACAACCATCCCGCAACAACGCTTCCTACGTATCCGGCGGGCAGCTGGGGGCCCGAGGAAGCGAATAAAATCCTTGATGGAGATCACACACGTTGGCGATAGCTCCGCTCATACTCCCGCTCGTCGCGCTCATCCTTTCGTCGACAGCCTGTCAAAATCCAAAGCCGAGCCAGAAAGATTCGGCCGCCGTCCTGGCGGGCGACACCACACAGCACGTGCTTTCTGCGGAGGACCGGGCGCTCGTCTTGCGCGCCCGCGAGCTCGATCGCGCGGACAGTCTTGACGCCGCGCGCTCCGCGTACGACCAAGCCGCGCAGAAGCTCCCGCAGCTTTCCGATTGGCTATACCTGCGAGCAGCCGGTGTCACCGGCGACAGCTCCGCGAGAGCGGCGTATTACGCGAAGCTACGAACGGACGTGGCGCGAGATCGCATCCGAGTGACCGATGCGATCGCACGGGAGCGGACGCGCGATTTCACGGGTGCCATACGCGCCTACAACGCGCTCGGTAAGCGGCTGGACGCTTTGAGGCTTCGCATCAATCCCCCGGCCGACGATGCGTCCAGGACGGCCGCGCGCGGCGAGCTGCTGTCCTACATCTCCAACTCGAACAACTCGGCCGACATGCGCGAAGCCGTCGATCTTTTCGACAAGGTCTTCACGACCACGACACCGTCCGAGGAGCTCGTCATCGCGCGCGCGGCGAACAAATCGGGACTGCCCGATCGCGCCGCCACTGCTTACGCAAAGGCGCTCGGCGCCGGACTCGGCGACGTGGATGACAACGTTGGCTACGGATTGGTGCTCTACCGCTTGAGACGGTACGCAGACGCAGCCGCTCAGCTCGCCAAAGTACGAGCCCCGGCCAAGCTCGCCGCCGCGGCGCAATACCAGCGGGCGAGAGCGCAGATCGCTCTCGGAAACACAGAAGTTGGCCGGTCCACGCTCCGCGCGATCACGACCGCGTATCCCAAGGACACGAGCGCGGCGTCGGCACTTCTCCTTCTCGCCGACCTCGCCACCGACGACAATCGCGACCAGGACGCGCGGCAGACTCTCACCGCGCTGCTCAAGCGCTTTCCCACTGGCCGGCACGCCACCAACGCCCGCTTTCGCGCGGGCATGATTGCTTATATACAGGGAGACAGGAAAAACGCCGCGGCGGTATTCGACTCGCTCGTCGCGCGCGACTCCAACAGCACTGAAACGCTGGCCGCCTCCTATTGGGCTGGACGCTCTTACGCCGCGCTGGGCGACAAGACGCGCAGCAAGGCGAGATGGCGGTCGATAATCGCCAAGGAGCCACTCAGCTATTACGCGGTGGTGGCTGCCAAGCGGCTCGACACTACACTCGTCGCGCCGGACCGTTCACCGGCGAACTATGCCAGAGTTCCGGCAATCGATACGGCAATGAACCGCATCGTGGCGCTCAAGGATGTCGGAATGGATGTGGAAGCCGGATTCGAGAATGACAGACTGTTCCGTGATGC
>JAYWBE010000462.1:0-2857 GCA_043781715.1 Gemmatimonadaceae bacterium | reverse complement strand
TGTTCTACCGGCTGCTCAAGTATTTCCGCGGCATTCCCGAGATCGGCGCGCTGCTCGCGGCCAAGCTGCTCGGGCTTATGTTCGTGAGCCTGTTCGGCATTCTCATTCTGTCGAACGTCGTCACCGCGCTCTCGAGCTTCTTTCTGGCGAAGGATCTGGATCTGCTGGTCGCCGCACCCGTTGACTGGCTGCGATTGTACGGAGCGAAGCTGCTGGAGACAACCGCTCACTCGAGCTGGATGGTGGTGCTCGTCGCGACGCCGGTGCTCACCGCCTACGGCATCATCTATCAGGGCGGATTTCTCTATCCCCTCGTGGCGATCGCGGCTGTACTGCCCTTCCTCTTCATTCCTGGCGCGATCGGAAGCGCGGTGACGCTTGTCCTCGTCAACATTTTCCCTGCTCGGCGGACGCGCGATATCCTGAGCGTCATCGCCGTGCTGGCCGCGGCGGGAGTGGTGCTGGTGTTCCGGCTCGTGCGGCCAGAGCGACTCGCGCGCCCCGAAGGATTCCGTTCACTGGTGGAGTTCATCTCGGTGCTTCGGACGCCGACGTCTCCCTGGATGCCAAGCGAGTGGGTGGCGCAGGGGATCATGACCTGGTTAAGAGGCGCCCCGGAGATTCTGCACTTCTACCTGCTCTGGTCGACGGCCTCGGTCGCCGTGGTTTTCGGCGCGGTGCTTCATCGCTGGCTCTACGCGCGCGGCTTCAGCAAATCCCAGGAGAGTGGCGAGCGGTGGGTGCGACAGGGGACGTTCGGCCGGCTTGTGGCGCGAATGCTCACGCCGTGGGGAGTGATGCGACGGGAGCTGGTGCTCAAGGAGATGCGCCTCTTCTTCCGCGATACGACTCAGTGGTCGCAGCTGATTCTGTTGACGGTGCTCGTCGTCGTGTACGTGTTCAACATCAAGTTCCTGCCACTACGTGGCGAGGGTGTCACCTTCTTCCTCGCCAACGTGATCCCGTTCGTGAATCTCATCCTGGCGGGATTCGTTCTCGCCTCGATTGCGGCGCGATTCATCTTTCCGGGAATCAGTCTCGAAGGCCGCACGCTCTGGCTGCTCCGCTCGAGTCCGCTCGAGATGCGTCAGCTCCTCTGGTCAAAGTTCTGGGTCGGGACAATTCCGCTACTCGCACTCGCGCTCGGTCTCGTGTTCGCAACGGACGTGCTGCTCCAGGTGAGCGGCTTCATGATGGCCGTGTCCATCTTCACTATCACGATGATGACTTTTGCTATCGCCGGTCTCGCGCTCGGCTTCGGCGCGCTCTTCCCGAAATTCAATACCGAGAACGCGGCGCAGATCCCGACATCGTTCGGCGGACTGGTGCTGATGATGACGTCGGTGGTACTGATCGGCGTGGTGATCATCCTCGAGGCGCGGCCGGTCTATCAGTTCGTGGGCGCGCGCATGATGCACCTGGATCCGGATCCGTCGGCGATATGGCTTGGCTTTGGTGGGGCGACGCTCGTCTGCCTGGCGACGACGTTCGTTCCGATCCGGATCGCCGTGAAGCGAATGAAGGAGCTGGAGCGGTAGCTAATCCCGGAGCGGCAGCTACTCACTGGAGCGGTAGCTACTCCTTGGACTTTTCTCGCAGGAATCCGATCGCTTCGGTCGGCGTCGTAAAAATCTTCTTCGCCAGCGTGCCGTCCTCGTATCGCACCTCGACCGCGATGCTGAGCGGGACCTGGGTCTCCCCGCGCCGCTCGCTGGTGTCGATGTCCAGCGCGGCGGCCACGCCTTCACCCTGAAGAAGCCGGACGATCTCGCGCCGCAGTGTGGGCTCGGTCAATCCAGCCGTAACGAGTGTCTGCGCCGCGATTCCCTGACGCTCGCGAATGAGGCCAAGCAGGAGATGCTGGGTCCCGACGTACCCGTCGCCGAATTCGTGGGCCACCGCAATCGCCTGGTCAAGAACCACCCTCGCCCTCGACGTGTACGGCAGATCCGGCATGCGATCCCTCGCGCTCGGCTGACCGTTCTGAACCACGCGCTCGACGGCCGTCTGTATCTCGTAGTGCCTGACGCCCAGGTTCTCAAGAACGTCCATCACCAGCGCGTCGTCTTCCTCGAGCAGGCCGAGGAGGAGATGCTCGGTTCCCACGTACTCGTGATGGCGGCGATGCGCTTCCTCTCGCGCCTTGATGAGCGCGCCGCGAACTCTATTTGTGAAGTCGTACCCGGGCAGAAAGGCCTCCTCGTCGAAGCCCAAAGATTCGTGCTCCCAGGCCATATCGCAAGCATCCTTATTTTGCTGCTACCTTTATCGTTGCCGGGACGCATTAAAGCGGCTTAAGATGCCACAGGCCCAAAAGAGGGCGGCGAACGATGAACCTCACGCATCGAGAGACTGAAGCACTCCACGTCCTCTGCGACACATTCGTCCCCTCCCTCGCATTCACGAAGGACGAAGATCCAGCCCTGTTCAGCATGTCCGCGGCCGACCTCGGAGTCAGTGGGCGGGTGGCCGAGGCACTCGACAGGATTGAGCCGGCCAAGCGCGAGGCCTTCCGGCTCTTTCTGAGGCTGCTGGAGAACCCGCTTTTCATCGCCACCGTATCGGCGAAGGCGACCAGATTCTCGCGGCTATCCCAGGCCGCGCGCGAGCGCGTGTTGCAGCGCCTGGCGCGCAGCGTGGTGCCGCAGCTCCGTTCGGCGTACCAGGGTGCGCGGAGTCTCGTGATGCTGCACACCTACGCGGCGAACGGCACTCCGGAGTCCGACGCCATCCTCGCCGCGATCGGCTACGAGCCGGAGCTCAATCAAAAGGCCACCGCGCCGCGCATTCCCGTCTCGAAGCCCGGAAGCGACGCGAAGATCGAATGCGATGTGTGCATCGTCGGGTCGGGCGCGGC
>JAYWBE010000461.1:0-8840 GCA_043781715.1 Gemmatimonadaceae bacterium | reverse complement strand
CGCCGTTCATCGCGACGCGGCCGTTGACCAACGCCGAACTCATCGCCGCCAAGCTGAAGATGACGATCTGGAGCACCATTAGCGCGTGGCTGCTGGTCCTCGGCGCCATCCCGCTCGCGCTCAAACTCTCGGGCACCTCGGCCGTCGTGCTCGACCGATGGCGTCGCCTGAGCGAAGTCGTGGGAACGCCTCGCGCGGTCGTGGTGGTGCTGCTGATACTCTCGGGATGCATCGCATCGACGTGGAAACAGCTCGTGCAGAGTCTGTATATCGGCCTAACCGGCCGCGAATCGCTCATCAAAGGGAGCGTGTTTCTTACCCTGGTGTTCCTTTTTCTCATCGGGCCATTCGCCGAGTGGATCATCGACAACAGACACCTGGGTGAGTTATGGAGCGCTCTTCCCTTGATCTTCGTCATTCTGGTCAGCTTCAAAATGATCGCGGCCACCTGGATCACCGTGCGCCTGTTTCATAGCCGTCTGCTGAGTAATCGCGCGCTCGTGACCGGCGCGGGCCTCTGGTGTGTCACGGTGCTCGCGCTCTACGATGTGCTCGTGTGGCTGCTCGATACGCCCCACATCCCCCACTACTTGCTCATGCTCGTCGCGATCCTGGCAATCCCACTCGCGCGACTCTCAGCGGCTCCGCTGGCGCTCGCGTGGAATCGGCATCGGTGATGAAGGACAGGAGGGTGGTCCTCGGCGCGGCGCTGGCTCTCATCGGCCTGCCTGTGGTCATGGTTCCGATCGAGGCCGTCTCGTTCTACGCGGCGAATCGAGACAACGGCTCTCTCGTTTCTTCGGGGCAAAAACGGGACTATCTGCTCTATGTCCCGAGGAGCTACGATCGATCCAGGCCCACGCCTCTCGTCATCAGCATGCACGGTGCGGGGCTGTGGGGTGCAGCTCAAAAGGAAACGAGTCAGTGGAACGAGTTGGCCGACAGCCGAGGGTTCATTGTCGTCTACCCTTCGGGAATTGGCGGTAAAGGGGTCAGGATCTGGCACGTGGAGACCGGAGCCGGTCTGATGATGGACGTCAGATTCATTTCGGAGTTGATCGACACGCTGAAGGCGTCTTACAACATCGACTCCACTCGGATTTACGCCAATGGGCTTTCCAATGGAGGCGGCATGTCATTCGTCCTTTCCTGCACGCTGTCCGATCGAATCGCGGCGGTCGGCATGGTGGCAGCCGCGCAAACACTGCCGTGGGGCTGGTGTACAGACCATCGAGCTGTTCCGATGATCGCGTTTCATGGGACGGCCGATCGGGACGTGCCGTACAACGGCGGTTCCTCATGGGTATCTCCGAGACCTTTTCCGAACGTGTCGACATGGGCGGCGAATTGGGCACGAAGAAACCGGTGCGGAGCCAACCCCGTTGAATCGACTGTGGCGCGTGATGTCACTCGTCGCGCATACACGAACTGCGCTGACGACGCGGCCGTGGTGCTCTACACCATCCAGGGAGGAGGCCACACCTGGCCTGGTGGCAAGCCGCTGCCGAAATGGTTCGTCGGTCGCACCACTCGCAGCATCGATGCTACGAGTTTGATGTGGTCGTTCTTTGGTGAGCACCCGCTTGTGAGGAAATAGCAAACGAACTTAGTCGGCGATAGGAGCATATCTTCTCAGCGATGCCATTTACCCAACGCGCACTGCGGTTCTTCCGAGAGCTCGCTCGGCACAACGAGAAGCCCTGGTTCGAGGCGCATCGCGACGAATATGAGACCGAGGTGCGCCGTCCGATGCGCGAGCTGATCGAGGATCTCGACGCCCGCTTTGCGGAGTTCGCACCGGAGATCGGTGGCGATCCCAAGCGATCGATGTTCCGCATCTACCGCGACATTCGCTTCTCCAAAGACAAGTCGCCGTACAAGACCCACGCGGCCTGCTGGTTCCACCATCTGAACGCAGCTCGCACCGTCGGCGCGGAGGCGGATGCCGGAAGCGCCGGCTACTACTTCCACCTTCAGCCGGGCGGGAAATCGGGCCTCGGCGCAGGCATCTGGATGCCGCCGCGACCGCAGTTGAAGAAGTTGCGCGACGCCATCGCCAATGATCCCAAAGGATTTGATCGCATGGCGCGGTCGATTCCGCGCCGATTCGGTGGACTCGACGACGAAGGCGCGCTGAAGCGGATGCCGCGTGGCTACGCCGAAAATCATCCCGCTGCGAAATGGCTGCGATTCCAATCGTTTACGAGCGGCTGCGGACTAACTGACACGCAGGTGGCCAGTCCGTCGCTGGCGGCGTTTCTTGGGGGCGAGTACGAGGCGCTTCTTCCACTGGTGCGGTGGCTGAATGGTGCGCTCGGCTTCAAGCCGGCTTCGCGGCGTTGACGCCGTCTTCCCGGTCGCCTTCGACGTCGCCACGTTCAGGTGTCGTCGCCTTCCGGAGGTACCAAAATGATGGAACGGATTGCAGAAGCTTCGCCGCGTTTCAGGGCCAGAATTGCCGGCGTTTTTTATTTGCTCACCTTCCTCACTGGAGGTGTCGCTGTCTTCGCGAGCCGCGGGCTGATCGTAGCTGCCGACGCCGCGGCTACAGCGACGAACATCCTGGCGAAGGGCGTGAACGCTCAGCGATGGAACGAGCAGGCCAACGCACCAGCGATCGATGGATAAGCAACCTTCACTGACGGCGCACAGCTCCGAAACCGGCCGAACCTACCAGTTGGACCGGCTGATTGGTAAAGGAGGATTCGGCGAGGTCTATCTCGCGACGCCCACACCTCAGCACGGGCTCCCAGCGCAGGTCTGCATCAAGATCACCGAACGTCTTTCGGCGTGGGTCCGCGAGGCCTATTTCGCCGAGCTCCTCTCCCGCGAGTCGCGCGCACTGCGCGTCTTCGACCGGTTCGCCGAGGTCGATGGTCAAGGTGCGCGCTATTGCATCGCTATGGAGTACGCAGTGAATGGAGATCTCGGGGCTTGGCTCGCGGGCAGGGGCGCACAATCCGAACGCTTCGTCCGACGCGAGATCGCGGCAATCCTCGAAGCTCTCGATGTGCTGCACCGAGGGCAGGCGATGCATCGGGACCTCACGCCGTTCAACGTTTTCGTCTGTGAGAATGAGCAGCTGAAGTTGGGTGACTTCGGCATCGCGACCCACCAGCTCAGTCACCGTGGCGTTACCGCGGACGCTTTCAACCTTTTCACCGCGCCCGCGGAGATCGCGTGGGGATGGGTTCGGCGCTGGCAGCAGCGCGACGACATTTACCAGGTCGGCCTGATCACGGCGATGCTGCTGCGCGGTGATATCGAGAGCCCGATGAAGAGTCGCGATGTTCGGCGTCTCCCATGCAGCGACCATCTAAAGGAAGTCATCTACCGATGCCTCGGGGCACGGGGCAATCGGTATGAGGCCGCAGGCGAGCTGATTACTGCGCTGCGTCATCGACCGAAGCAGACCAATCTCGGTCGGGTCGGAAGCCTCGACGGCAAGCGGCTCTCCTTTACCGGCTTCCTGAGCCGCCCGCGGAGCGAAGCGATAGCCGCCGCGAAAAAGGCCGGCGCCATCGTGCAATCGAAACCAGGGCCGTCGTCAGACATTCTGGTGCGCGGTCGGCCGAACGCGCTCCAGATTGCCGGAGTCAGCGGGGGCGTGAAGCTGATGGAGATCCGGCGTCTCGCGTCCAGGGGACACCGCGTGACAGTAATCGGGGAAGGCCAATTCTGGAGACTGGCGGAAGCCGCGGCGCGTTCGCGCAAGACCAAGCGAGGCGCCAGCGGCAAATCGACCGCGCCTAAACCGCGGCGAACCGTTCGTCATTCATAATTCGCGAGCTTCCCTGTGCCTTTCGGACGTTCGATCCTGCTGGCCGCCGCGCGAAGCCAGACGCTCAATGATTTCGCTCTTCGAAGCGCATTCGTTAAGCGGGCGACGCGAACGTTCATGCCGGGCGAGCACGCTGATGACGCACTCGAAGCCGGTGCCGCCATCGCCGCGAGCGGCCGCGGGCTGATCTTCACGCAGCTCGGCGAAGCGATCACCAGCGCCGAGGCTGCGGTCCTAGTGCGCGATCACTATTTACGTCTCTTTGATCAGATTCGCGCAACGGGGCTTCCGGCACAGGTCAGCGTCAAGCCGACGCAGCTCGGTCTCGATCTCTCTTTCGCTGAATGCGAGCGCCATCTGCTCGCGCTGGCGGCCAAGGCGGAGGAAACTGGATCAGCGCTCTGGCTGGACATGGAAGACTCGAGCTACGTGGACCGAACGATCGAGCTCTACGTCGCGCTAAAGAGAAATCACCCTTCTACCGGCATCGCGCTTCAGGCGTATCTGCATCGCACGCCTGAGGATCTTGCGCGGCTGATGCCGCTCAAGCCGGTGATCCGACTCGTGAAAGGAGCATACGACGAGCCCAAAGAAGTGGCGTTTGAGAAGAAGACCGATACCAACCGAGCGTACCACGCGCTCGCGTCAGAGATGCTGGACGGAGCGCGTAAGGGTGTCTGTTCTCCCGTTTTCGGTACGCACGATCTCGCGCTGATCGCGCGTATCGCCGAGCAGGCGGCGTCAGGCGTCGGAAAAGGCAAATATCAGATTCACATGCTTTACGGGATTCGCGACTCCGCCCAGCGCCGCCTCGCCGCTGAAGGGCACATCGTGAAGACGCTGGTCAGTTATGGGGCGGCATGGTATCGCTGGTACATGCGGCGCCTGGCCGAGCGTCCGGCCAACGTCTTGTTCGTCGTGAAGTCATTGTTCGCGTGAGGTCGGTCGTTCAAGAACGGCACGCGGGACCTGGTTCGCAGTAACTTTGACTGATCCGGCGCGTAGGGTGTTCTCTATCGATGGGAGTTCTCATGTCTCGACCCTCCAAGCTCTGGCGGGTGGCCGCGGCGCTCTTCGTCCTCATCAACGTGGCAGGCGCGGGTTTCGCCGCCGCGATGGGCGAGCCGCTCCATGCCGGCATCCACGTCGCGCTGCTCGTCGGGGCGTACCTGGGGTGGCGCCTAGGGCCATGGGCACGGCGACAGACGCCAGCGCCCGCGCAGCTGCCCGATGCGCGCCTCGAATACCTTCAGCAATCGGTGGATGCCGTCGCGCTCGAAGTGGAACGCATCGGCGAGGCGCAGCGCTTTAGCGACAAACTCCGCGCGGAACGAGGCGAGGCATCTCCGCTGAAAAAGCCACCACCGGAGGAGTAATGGAAACGTCGAGTGTAACCGCTGTCGCAGGCACAGCCAGCCGCCGCCGCGCATGGCTCGGCGCATTACTCATCGTGATCGGGCTGCTCGGGCATATTTTTGCAGCGCGAGCGATCGGCGGCAGCTACGTCGCTTTCAGGGACCACATCTTCGGCTTCTTCCTGATTCTCCTCGTGTCGGGCGCCCTCATCGCGGGCCTGGGCTGGCGCTTCTGGAAAGGCCGCCATGACATCACACTGTTGATTGTCGGTGTGGTTCAGGCGCTTTTCGGCGTCGTGGTATATGTCGAGAGGTTCCGTGTCCATGGTTGAACGCGGTTAGGCGTTAGCGGCGTTTCCCGCCTCGCGCCACGCGCGCGTAGGGTTACTATTTCCGGAAGATTTCGCTCTTCAATTCTGCAGCTTCAGGGAACTGCGAGGACAAACTCATTTGCTCCCACTAACGCTCACCGCAATACTGTTCGCGGTCGCCGTCTACATGTACCGGCGCGGCAAGCTGAGTCAAGAGCAACCGCAACCCGGCATGACGGACGAGGAAATCAAGCAACAGTGGCGCAAGCTCGGCTTCTTTTGCGAACTGGACGTTCAGAAAAAGCTATGGACGCTGACGGGATCTCGAGCCGGCCTACTCTACTTTCCTGACCTCTTGCTCGGTTATGTCGCGGATCCACAAAACGCGTCAGACGGTGAGCACCAGCATTACGGGCCTTACGGATCTCTCGAAGTAATGACGTGGCCGGATGCGGGATTCGACGGCCACGCAATTCGTGGTTCTTTGACGGGTCTCGCTCGCCTCGCCGAGCTCATTGAGGCAAAACTTGCTACCGCCGAACCCGGCTCGCCGATACTGATCCGCGAGGAGTTCGCAGCGGATAGTCCGTACTCTCTTATGCTGGATGTCCGAGCCGATGGATTCGACCCTGCGTCAGCAGATCGTGAGCGCTTGGGCGTTGCTACCGAACGAAAGGTTGCAGCTGACAAACACTCCTAGGAGGCGACTACGCCGCAACTAGAGAAATGAGCGGCAGCCAGTGGTGCCGATTCGTTGGTCGTAGCGTGGCCAGTAACTTGTTTGCTGCGGGACTCCTCGCCCCACTGATCGCCGCCACCAGCGCCTCGGCGCAGGCACCGCGTCAGCGCACCTACGCCAACCCGATCGACATCGACTATCGCTACAACTTCGAACAACAGAATGAAGGCATCTCGTACCGCTCCGGCGCTGATCCCGTCATCGTCGTGCAGCGCGGTGAGTACTATCTCTTCGAGACCATCGGCGACGGTTATTGGCATTCGCGCGATCTCGGCACATGGCAACACATCACTCCCTCGCGCTGGCCGCTGACGGACGTCGTCGCGCCAGCCGTGTTGTCAGTGCGCGACACGATCTATCTTCTGCCGAGTACGACCAGTCCGCTGCCGATCCTGATGCTGACCGAGCCGGCAACGGGACGCGTCGAGTTCTACAATCGTCTGCTTCCCTGGCTGCCGATGGCGCGCCAGTACGAGCCGGGCGTGTTCGCAAAGCCGGACTCGGTGCAACCAGGTCCGTGGGATCCGCAGTTCTTCCACGATCCTGCGACGGAGCGCTGGTTCCTCTATTGGAACTCGTCCAACGTGTATCCGCTGCACGTCATCGAGCTCGATAAGACCAAACGGCTCGCGTATAAGGGAACGCCGCACTGGCTGTTCGGGCTCGAGCCGGAGAAGCACGGGTGGGAGCGATTCGGCCAGGACCACCGTGACTCCACCATACGGCCATTCATAGAAGGCTCGTGGATGACGAAGCACGGCGGACGCTACTATCTGCAGTACGGCGCGCCCGGCACTGAGTACAACGTGTACGCGACGGGCGTCTACGTCGGCGACGATCCGCTCGGTCCATTCACCTACGCACCGTACAATCCGGTCGCGTACAAGCCAGGCGGTTTCGTGCAGGGCGCCGGGCACGGTAACACGTTCCAGGATGTGTACGGGAATTGGTGGAACACGGGCACGCCGTGGATTGCGGTCAACTGGAACTTCGAGCGGCGCATCGGTTTGCACCCGGCGGGCTTTGACAGTGACGGCCAGATGTACGTCGACACACGGTTCGGCGATTTTCCTCACTGGCTGCCGACGAAATCTTATCGCAAGAGCGACGAGCTCTTCACCGGTTGGATGCTCCTGTCGTACCACAAGGCAGCGACTGCGTCTTCAACCCGTGACAGTTTTCCCGCGAGCAATGTGACTGACGAGAACCCGCGCACGTTCTGGGTCGCGGGACAGAATCGGCCCGGCGAATCGCTCACGGTCGACCTCGGTCGCGCCTACGAAGTCAAAGCGATTCAGGTGAACTACGCCGATTACAAGTCGGGTCTCTACGGCACCGATTCCACGGTGGTCACGCGCTTCCGCCTGCGCGCATCCGCTGACGGCCGGCAGTGGAGAACAGTCGCCGACCTATCGCGCGAGCTGCGCGATCGTCCCAACGCGTACATCGAGCTTTCCACGCCAATGCGCGCGCGCTTTGTACGGTACGAGCACATTCACGTCGGCGCCGCAAACCTCGCCATCAGTGATATGCGCGTGTTCGGTAACGGAGACGGCGGTCGGCCTGCAACACCGGCGGGACTGACCGTGCGGCGCGACCGCGACGAGCGCAACGCGGTCATCACGTGGCAGGCTGTTCCGGGAATTGTCGGTTACAATGTGCGCTGGGGGATCACGCCCTCGAAGTTGTATCAGACTTACCAGCGCTTCGCCGACCAGGGGACGACGCTGGAGCTCCGAGCGCTCACGGTCGGTCAGGCGTATTGGGTGGCGATCGAAAGCTTCGACGAGAACGGCGTCTCGACCCTCAGCTCGGCGGTGCCGATTCGTTAATCAGTCGCTCGTCATGAAAGCTCATACGTGCCGTCGATCAGGTGAACGATCATCTCTTCTGCCGCTTCGGCGCGCGCTTCAACAGGTCGCGCATGCGCGCGAGATCCTTTGCGGACAGCCGATGTTGCTGCATGAGATGAGCGAGGAGCTTGATTGGCGACCCGCCATAGATCTTGTCCAGCACTCGGCCCAACGCCGACTCTCCGGCTGCCTCGGGGGCGATCACGGGAAAGTAGACGTGCGTCTTCCCCTCGCCGCGTCGGTGCGAAACGTAACCCTTGATCTCGAGCGTCCGAATCATGCTGGAGATGCTCGTGTACGCCAGGTTTGGGTCGACCCGGTCTCTGACCTCGTTCACCGTTGCCTCGCCGAGGTCCCAGAGCACACTCATTATGTCCAGCTCGCGCTGGGTCAGATGGAGAGCTGTCATCGTTGGGGACGATTACCTGGGCGGCAGGGCGGAGTGTAGTTTCGGGGCTCTCGTCGCCACGCTTGATGTCATCGTTACATGCGCACGGGATCCGCGCCCGAGCACGGGGTGCGGCATCGCCAACACGACCAACAAGAGACCAAGTGCCACGGCGGGCAACAGAAATCGCTGAACATGCCGGAGCGGCGGTGGTGCCAGGAGTACGGTGAGCCGGTGCTCCAGCATCCCCACCCCACCGAGGAGCGCCGGTTGGAGGCGCGGACCACGACTCGCGGCGTGGGCGACCTTGAGCAGCAGCTCACCGTACGCGGTCGCATCGCCGAGCCCCGCGACTACCCGGTTGTCGCAGTCCATCTCAACTGCGAGGCACAACCGCCGTAGCTGCCACCATA
>JAYWBE010000460.1:0-2896 GCA_043781715.1 Gemmatimonadaceae bacterium | reverse complement strand
GACTCGTGGCGGGTTCCTGGCTCACTTCGCCGGTCCGGCAATCGTACCGCGCGCCGTGCCATGCGCACTGGAGCGTTCCATTCTCGAGCAGGTCGCCCAGCGACATCGAAAAATGCTGGTGGGTGCAGATATCGCTCAGTGCTGAGATCTCGCCCTTGTACCGGACGAGACAAACCGCATCACCACTTGGGCGCACCCGTTGCAGAATCGTCCCCTCGGTCAGATCACTCACCGAGGCCACTGGCTCGAACTCGGGGTTTCCGGCCTGCGAATCGAAAACGGGGCGGGAAGCTCCCGTCATTCGAGGATTCTCGGTACGGTCATTTGAGGCCTGTGCCCACGGTCATGCGGGTCCTCTAATGATAAGTTCGGGCTGGCTCTGCACATTTTCCAGCGGCGTAAGTGCTGACGAGACAATGGGATAGAAAGAGAGTCGTTCGCTTGACTATCCCGACAGAATTGCTTTAGATTGAATCTACGCTGGGAAGTATAGAAACGCCAAGGAGTTGGAATGAGCTCGGGAATCGAGGCGCTGGTCAACCGCGAATACGCGTACGGGTTCGTCACGGACGTCGAGACGGACACCGTCCCGCCCGGCCTCAACGAAGACATTATCCGCACAATTTCGGCGAAAAAGAACGAGCCGTCGTTCATGCTGGAGTGGCGCCTCAAGGCGTACCGCCGCTGGCTCACGATGAAGGAGCCGCACTGGGGGAACGTCCTGTATCCTCCCATCGATTACAACTCGCTCGTCTACTACTCCGCGCCGAAGAGCGTCAAGCCGCTGCAGAGCCTCGACGAAGTCGATCCCGAGCTGCTTCGCACCTACGAGAAGCTTGGCATTTCGCTAAATGAGCAGAAGATGCTCGCCGGCGTTGCCGTCGATGCGATCTTCGATAGCGTCTCCGTTGGCACGACGATGCGGGAAGAGCTCGGCAAGCACGGAATCATCTTCTGCTCGTTCGGCGAAGCGGTCCAGAAGCACCCGGAGCTGGTCGAGAAGTACCTCGGCACGGTCGTCCCGCATAGCGACAACTTCTTCGCGGCACTGAACGCCGCGGTTTTCAGTGACGGATCGTTCGCGTACGTGCCCAAGGGCGTGAAGTGTCCGATGGAGCTCTCGACCTACTTCCGAATCAACAGCAAAAACACCGGCCAGTTCGAGCGCACGCTCATCATCGCCGACGAAGGCGCGTCGGTGAGCTACCTCGAGGGGTGCACGGCGCCCAAGCGCGACGAGAATCAGCTCCACGCCGCGGTGGTCGAGCTGATTGCGCTCGACAACGCGACGGTGAAATACTCGACGGTCCAGAACTGGTACGCGGGCGACGCACAGGGAAAGGGCGGCATCTACAACTTCGTCACCAAACGCGGCAAGGCGGCCGGCGTCAACTCGAAGATCTCGTGGACGCAGGTCGAGACCGGCTCAGCGATCACATGGAAGTACCCGAGCGTAATCCTTCAGGGGGATAATTCAGTAGGAGAGTTCTACTCCGTCGCCGTCGTGAACAGAAAGCAGCAGGCCGACACTGGCACCAAGATGATCCACATCGGCAAGAACACGAAGTCGACGATCGTCTCGAAGGGAATCTCGGCAGGCGAAGGCAACAACAGCTACCGCGGACTGGTGCGCGTTCTCCCCAAAGCGGAAAACGCACGCAACTACACGCAGTGTGATTCGATGCTCATCGGGAACAAGTGCGGTGCGCACACCTTTCCGTACATCGAGGTGCAGAACAACACCGCCACTCTCGAGCACGAGGCATCGACGTCGAAGATCGGCGAGGACCAAATCTTCTACTGCAAGCAGAGAGGCGTGAGCGCCGAGCACGCGGTGTCGATGATCGTGAGTGGCTTCTGCAGGGAAGTGTTCAAGGAGCTGCCGATGGAGTTCGCGGTCGAAGCGCAGCAGCTCCTCGGCATCACGCTGGAAGGCAGCGTCGGTTGACGATCAGGCGCGCCCACTGAGCGACTATGCTACTTCGGGGTCTGAGGGAGAGAATCCGCGCCAGCTGGGCCTGGCTCCGCTCCGGCCCACGCACGCCGGGATATCCGTTCACCGCCAACTGGACGCTCTTCAGTCAGGCGATATACGCCATACAAACAACATTCAATCACTGGTTTCGTGCTCGAGATAAATGATCTGCACGCCGGAATAGGCGATCGGGAAATTCTGAAGGGCATCTCTCTCAACGTGAAGGCCGGAGAGATACACGCCGTCATGGGGCCGAACGGCTCGGGCAAATCGACGCTCGCGCAAGTGCTGGCGGGGAATCCCTCCTACGAAGTCACCCGGGGAACGGTCAGCTACAACGGGCAGAACCTCCTCGAGATGGCTCCGGAAGTCAGGGCGCAAAATGGAATCTTCCTCGCGTTCCAGTATCCGGTGGAAATCCCGGGTGTGTCCAACGCCTACTTCCTGCGCTCCGCGTACAACGAGATCCGCAAGGCGAACGGTCAGGAAGAAGTCGATCCGCTCGAGTTCCTCGACCTGGTGGAAGAGAAGCTCAAGCTCGTCGACATGGACGAGTCGATGCTCTCCCGCTCCGTGAATCAGGGATTCTCGGGCGGCGAGAAAAAGCGCAACGAGATCTTCCAGATGGCGGTGCTGTCGCCGCGCCTCGCGATTCTTGACGAGACTGACTCGGGGCTCGACATCGACGCGCTGCGCATTGTCGCCGAGGGCGTCAACAAGCTTCGCTCTCCCGACAAAGCGACGATCGTCGTCACGCACTATCAGCGGCTCCTCAACTACATAGTCCCGGATTACGTGCACGTGCTCGCCAACGGCCGGATCGTGAAGTCCGGCGGGAAGGAGTTGGCGCTCCAGCTCGAGGAGAAGGGCTACGACTGGTTGCAGGGGGCTGGTGCGGGGGCAGTTGCTTGAGCGAGATCG
>JAYWBE010000459.1:0-2899 GCA_043781715.1 Gemmatimonadaceae bacterium | reverse complement strand
GAAAGCTGCTGCAGGCGAGTCGGATCGTAAACATGGGTCCACAGTGACGCATCGCAGCCAGTCGCCGCGAACTGTGAAGCATCCGCCGTCGAAGCACCCGTGTTTGAAGCATCCGCCGCCTTGCCGCTACCGCCGTCCTGCTTTTCCGCCCTCTCCTTTTTTTCCTGCTTCGCCAGCTTCTTTTCTTCTTTCTTCTGCCTTTTCTCGGCGTGACGGTCGGATTCCCCTGCGGAGCACGCACAAAGCGCGGATAGCAGAAGGATTGAAAAGATTCGCGTAGCATTCGTGCTTGTTGCGTAAGTCATGGTTTTTTCCTCAAAGGGTTATTGGCGAACGTGGCTTGCTAGGTCGGCGACGCACATGTTCTGGGCTGTCAAAAGCGGGATAGGAGCACGCACAGCGAGCATCAGCGTGAGTTTGGCGTTACATGGTCGCGCACTTGGGCGATAGCTCCGGACCTGGTCAGGACCAACAGAACCATCAGCGCCAGCGCGCCACACGACACGAAACCGACGCGAACTCCAAAGAATTGGGTAAGCAATCCTATCAGTAACGGGCCAACCATGTCTCCGAGCTCTTTGAATGACTGAGCCGCCCCAATGCTCGCTCCCAGCTTGCTCGCTTCTGCGAGCCTGCTTACCAGAGTGTCGCTATTCGTCCATACCGTCCCCACGCCGAGGCCGGCAACGATGACGATTGCAACGAGGAGCGGGCCCGAGGTGAATGTGATCCCCATAACAGCGAGTGCGGCGAGGAGGAGCCCGACGAACACAGTCTTTCGAATATCGAGCCGATCGGCTGCATGCCCGGCTATCGGCTGAACGACCAGATAGGCGGCCGTGGCAAAACTCACCAGCACACCGGACTGGAATGAGGTATAACCCAGGCCGTGCACATACACGGGAAGAAAGCCGAACAGAATTCCGACCAGAAACATGTTGATTACAATCACCGCGTAGATCGGAGCGAGACGCGGATCCCTGAAGATGAGTAGAAACTCTTTCAGGCCGATGTCGTCATCGTCATCTTCGAGCTCACCGCGTGAATTCCTGTCAGGTGGGAGCAGCATAGCCAAAAGCAGTGCGAAGCCTCCGACCGCCGCCGACACGATGAATACCATCGAGAATCCGGAGGCGCGAACGAGAAAGCCCCCCAGGGCTGGAGCGATAACATAACCGGCACCTTTGATAGCGTTGTATATCCCGAATGCGCGGCCGCGGCCACTAGTGAAATACTTGGCTACCAGCGTAATCGACACCGTCGAAAGAGCTGCCGCCCCGAGCCCCTGAACGAACCGCACTAGCAGCAATAGCTGCGGAGGAATGACCAGAAAGAGAAGCGAACCGAACACGAATACCGCCAATCCGACGAGCAATGTGAGCTTCATCCCGCGTCGATCAGCGGTGTAGCCCGCGAATGGCTTGGCAAAGAGCTCAGCGAAATCGTATACCGCGATCAGCAAGCCAATCATGAACGCACCCACACCCACGATTTGTGCGTACGACGGAAGATTGGTCGCGACGATATGTGCGCCAAAAGAAGTGACGAACCCCGCCAGCGAAAGAATTACGAGATTGCGGCCGTTGTGTCTTTCCGGTTCAAGCGCTGTCACAGCGGTAGATTCATCTCAGATTTTCCCGTTAAAGACCGAGTAGCTGGTCGACTTGCATACGGATATTCAAACACAGCGTCAGAATCGGCGCAGCCGTCACGGCCCCGGATAAGGCTGCTCGTGCTCGACCTGATATTCCAGAACGACCAGCTGAGTGGGATCTATTCGAGCTCGGTGCGCGTTTATGAATGCGAGGATATAAGTGCTTCTGCACAAACTGGCCGAATAAATCTGATCATTCGCTATGCAAACGGTCATGAACTTGTCTATCTCCGTTTGGCGAAAAATTGCGAATAGTGGAACAATTGGTTTCATCAGCCCCTCAGCGTGCCGCCAACTTCCCGCCGATTCAAGCTGCACCCACAGGTGACCCACGACTTCGCGGGGGTAACGCCTCCCCACTACTTCGGAAAAGAAGGATGCGTCGAAGATCGGCGGTAACCGGACGCTTTGTATGTGACCGATGAACCCATAGGCGTGAGTTCCATCGAGCGATAAAGGTATAACCAGCACGCCCCGCCCCCAAACGCCCCGCCCCGCGACAACTCCAATTTCTTGCGACGCCCAATCAGAGAGTTTCAAATTAGGCGGCGCGTTTGGCGGACTAGTCTTTCCCAGTCACGCTGATTCAATCCGGCCAGTAAGTCGCGATGCGTTCGGACACTGGCTCAGGAATGCGGAGGAGAGAGCAGAGCTCCCGAAGCTCGACGGCTCCCTCTGGCATGCCTATCGGCGATCTGGGCTACCAGCAGAAAGAACCTTCCAGTCGTGGACGTCGCCGCAGCAGGCGGATGGAGTGATGTCAGCACCCTTTTGAAATGCTATCAGCAGGCTGATGCCGAAACGCTTCTGGAAGTAATGTCACACTCACGGAAGATCAGAGATCAAGTAAGAACGGGGTAGCCGGGAGAGAAACTCACCCCAAACTCACCCCCTCGCGCTTAGCACGAAAAACCCCTGCAACGCAAAGCATTGCAGGGGCTGCACTCAATCAGTCGGGGCGCCCGGATTTGAACCGGGGACCTCCTGCTCCCAAAGCAGGGCAACTATCAATCACACTACGACATCCTGCCGTAGTTCATAGGAGAATCGGGCGTCGGTGCCGGACTCCTCCGACATTCATGTCGTACCTTGCAGGGAGAAACTAGGAAAGAAACTAGGAATCGGCTTCCCTGGCGGCAGAACCTTTAACGCATGGTCGAGCACGGGTCCGATCCAAGGAAGCCGTCAGCAGAGCTGAGGAATTGGGCGCGTCTGCCCGTACACCAGTCCGCTGGCGGCCCGCAC
>JAYWBE010000458.1:0-2913 GCA_043781715.1 Gemmatimonadaceae bacterium | reverse complement strand
CCGTGCCAACAGTACCGAGGCAGTCGCCGTGCACCATGCGCATCTCGGTCGAAGCCATGCGGAGCGTGACGTACTCGCCTTCCTTGGCAACAACCTCGAGGGACGCTCCCGCAGCACGTGCCATCTTTCCGCCCGCGCCCGGCTTCAGCTCGACGTTGTGCACGTCGGTGCCGAGCGGGATCTCTCGGAGTGGAAGCGCGTTGCCGACGCGGCTGTCTGAGCCCTTGCCGGAGACGATCTTGTCCCCGACGGTGAGTCCCTTCGGGTGCAGGATGTAGCGCTTCTCCCCGTCCTCGTATTCCACGAGGGCGATACGAGCGGTCCGATTCGGATCGTATTCGATCTCACGCACGGTGGCCTGCATACCAAACTTGTTGCGCTTGAAATCGATGATTCGATACATGCGCTTGTGACCGCCACCGATGCGGCGCATGGCGATGTGCCCGTGATTGTCGCGGCCGCCGCTCCTTGTGAGCGGCTCCATCAGCGACTTCTCACCCGTGGTCCGCGTGATCTCCGAGAAATCGGGGACCGAGCGGGAGCGCGAGCTCGGGGTTACTGGCTTGAATTGACGAACGGCCATTTCTTATGCCTCGAAGATGTCAATTGAGTCTCCGGCCTTCAGAGTCACAATCGCCTTTTTCCAATGTGGACGACGTCCGATGACCTGTCCCACGCGGCGATCCTTGCCGCGATGGTTCGAGGTCCAGACACCGGTGACCTTCACGTTGAAGAGCTCCTCGATCGCCTTTCTGATGTGGGTCTTCGTCGCTTTCGGGTGCACGCGAAACGTGTACTCGCCACGATCCTGATACGCCGACGAGGTCTGCTCGGTGACGATCGGTGTGATGATGGTGCGGGTCACTGTCGGCATCGCTTAATCCCTATTTCCCTTTTTTCTTTTTGCCGGCGGATTTCTTCGCGGCCGGCTTCTTTGCGCTCTTTGCCTTTGGCTTCGCGGACTTGCCCGCGGCCTTGGCAGCCTTTCTCGCCGTCTTGTGGGCGTTGGAGTTCTTGGTTGCAGCCTTCGCCGTCTTGCGCTCCGCCTTCGCCGCTCCGCGAGACTTGCTCTCCGGCTTCGGGCGCGCTGCGCGTGGCTTCTCTTCCACCGCGCTGAGCTCGTAGCCGAGCGCGTTGGATTCGACGAGCACGACATCGGACCAGAGGATGTGGTACGTCGAGACATCGGCGTACGGCATTACGTGGGTCCGCTGCAGGTTGCGCCCGCTCAGGAAAACGTTGGGCTTAAGGCCGTCCGTAAGTATCAGTATCTTTTTGTTCGTTACGCCGAGTGCCGCGAGGAGCGAGACCATCTGCTTGGTGCTCGGCGCCTCGTAGTTGAAGTTGTCGATCACGATCAGCGCATCCTCGCGCGCCCGCGCGTTGAGCGCGCTCTTGCGGGCGAGTGCACGGATCTGGCGCGGAACGGTCTGGTTGTACTTGCGGCCGGTCGGACCGAACACCGTGCCGCCACCGACGAAGTGCGGAGCGCGACGCGAGCCCTGACGGGCGCGTCCTGTTCCCTTCTGCTTCCACGGCTTCTGGTTGCCACCGGTCACGAGACCGCGCGTCTTGGTGTACGCGAGCCCGAGACGCTGGTTCCCCAGATACGCCTTAACTGCCTGATGCATCACCGGCATGTTGACCGTGCCGTCGAACAGCTCGGCCGGAAGATCGACGCGCTCGCGCTCGGTGCCACCGGAGGTGTACGCGGCTGCCTTCAAGGTTGGATTCGTTGTCTCAGCCATGATTAGCCCTGCTTCTTCACGAGCACGATCCCATTGGTGGGACCGGCCACGGAGCCGCGGATGTAAAGGAGATTGCGAGCCACGTCCACGCGCTCTATGCGAAGGTGCGTCTGTGTGTGCCGCTCGTTTCCGTACTGTCCGGGCATCTTCTTTCCCTTGATGACACGCGACGGATCCGTGCCGGGTCCGATCGAGCCGGGACGACGGTGCTTCGTGTTGCCGTGCGTGTTGGGACCGCCATGGAATCCGTAGCGTTTTACGACGCCCTGAAAGCCGCGGCCTTTCGAAGTCCCCGTCACCTTCACCGTCTCACCGGGGGCGAATATCTCTACCGTCACCTTGTCGCCAAGGTTGTAAGTGGGAATCTCTTTCCTGTTTTCCTTCAGCTGCGCGTCGTCGAGACGGAAGCTGCGGAGAACCTCGGGCGCAACGGTGACGCCCGCCTTTGCCGCATGGCCGATGACGGCCTTGTGGGCGCGACGGCCGCGCGGGGTGCGCTCGCCTTTCTTCGACTCGCGGGCGTGACGCTGCTCACCGAAGCCGAGCTCGACGGAGTCGAACCCCACCTGGTCCTTTTTCAGAACCTTGATCACCGAGTTGGGAGTTGCCTCCACCACGGTGCAAGGAATCTGCTGTCCTTCTTCATTGAATATCTGGGTCATCCCCAGCTTCCTGCCGATGATACCGATCATTTAATCCTCTATAGGTCCAGGCCGCCGACTACTCGACCTTGATCTCGACGTCGACGCCGGCGGGAAGATCGAGCTTGGTGAGAGCGTCCACGGTCGCTGCGCGCGAGTCGAGGATATCGATCAACCGCTTGTGCGTCTTGAGCTGGAACTGCTCACGCGACTTCTTGTCGACGTGTGGCGAACGGAGCACGGTCCAGAGCTTCGTCTTTGTCGGCAAAGGAATCGGACCACTTACCTGCGCGCCAGTCTTCTCGGCCGTGCGAACAATGTCCGCTGCAGCCTGATCGATGACCGCGTGGTCGAACGCCTTGAGCCGAATTCGAATTCTTCCTGCCATGACTTTCTCTCGTGTCTCTTGAGAAGTGCTGCGCTATTACTTGAGGATCTTGGTTACTACGCCCGCGCCGACGGTGCGGCCGCCCTCTCTGATGGCGAAGCGAAGGCCTTCGTCCATCGCGATCGGTGTGATGAGC
>JAYWBE010000457.1:0-2927 GCA_043781715.1 Gemmatimonadaceae bacterium | reverse complement strand
TTTTGTGCAGCTCGCCAAACATTCCCGCACGCTCGAGCAGCTGAATCTTTCGCTCGAACACATCGATCGCGTCTCTGAGGCGGGCGGTGAGGGCCGCGGCGCCGTGCGCCTTGACGAAGGTGTCGGGATCGTCCCCCTCGGGCAGCGTCACGACACGAACCGCGACGCCCTGTCGCAATAGCTCGTCGCCGGAGCGGAACGTCGCCTGCAATCCGGCCTTGTCGCTGTCATAGAGGAGGAAGACATTCTTCGTGAGCTTCCTGAGCGCCGCCGCCTGGGCATCGGTGAGCGCGGTGCCCATTGCTGCGACGACCGTTGTTGCGCCGGCGGCCATCAACCTGACGACGTCGAAGTAGCCCTCAACGACGAGCACCTGGTCCTCGCGTCGGATGTCGTTCTTCGCCCAGTTGAGTCCGTAGAGCGTTTTCCCCTTCGAGAACACGGGCGACTCCGACGAATTCAGATACTTGGGCTCTCCCGGTCCGAGGAGTCGTCCGCCGAACCCGATGTTCCGGCCCATCGCGTCGAGAATCGGGAACATGAGGCGGCCGCGAAAGCGTGGACGCGGCTCGCTTCCATCCTCGCCCTGCACGAGAAGCCCGGCGCCGGCCAGACGCGTCTCGTCGAAGCCAAGAGTGCCCATGTAATTCCGGAGCAGGCCGATCTCGCGCGGAGCGAATCCAATGTTGAACTGGTCCGCGACTTCGCGCGAAATGTCGCGCTGGGTGAGATAGTCCCGGGCCTGAGCGCCGAGCGGATCGTCCCACAGAATCTTCTGGTAGTAGCCGGCGGCGGTCGCGTTCACTTCCCACAGCGGCTCGCGCGGATCCGGTCCTTCGCGTCGCGTGTCGACTTCGCGAACCTCGATGCCCGATTTCTCCCCGACCATCTTGACCGCCGCCGGCCATTCGACGCCGAGTCGCTTCTGGAGGAAGTGAAAGACATCTCCACCCTCGTGGCAGACGAAGCAGTAGTACATCCGCTTCTTCGGCGAGACGGAGAAGTTGCGATGGGTTCCCTGATGAAAGGGACACGGTCCGCGAAAGTCGGTGCCCTGGCGCTTGAGGTTCACGTATTCGCCGACGATCTGGACGATGTCGGCGGAATCGCGCACCTGCTCGACGACTTCGTCGGGGATCATTTCGGCTCCGCCACGTGCTCGACGACCTCGTCGAGGATCACTTCAGCTCCACCACGGTGACGCCCGCGCCGCCCTCGTTCCAGGCTCCAATGCGAAAGTTCGTAACCCGCGATTCCTTGCTGAGCATCTCGGCGACACGCTCACGGAGAGCGCCCGTTCCCTTGCCGTGGATGATGCGAATCGTCTTGAGGTCCGCGCGGATTGCTGCGTCGACGGCATGCATAACGATGGCTTCGATCTCGCCGACGCGCAGCCCGCGCAGATCGATCTCGCTCGCCGCGTCTACTTCCGGAAGATCTCCCCTAACGACAACCGCGACTTCCGGCGCGGCAGACTCCGCTTTGGATGGGCGCAATGAGCCGCGGGGAACAGCCAGCTTCATCACGCCCACGGCCACGACTGCTTCATCGTCGCGAATTTCCACAACTCGTCCGATTCGACCACCCAGCGTCTCCACCTCTACGAAATCACCGATGCTCACCTCGGCGGGGTCGCGCCGCTCCGGCTCGCTCTCTGTTTCGCGACCGAGACGGTCCAGCTCGCGACCCTGCTCGTTGGCGAGGCTTTCCACCCGCTTTCTCGCTTCGCGTGCTGCCTCTTCACCCAGCTCGGACGCGGACTTCAGCTCACGAATGGTGCGCTCGACTTCCGCGCGCGCTTCGAGAAGATACTGTCTCGCCTCGCGTCGTGACGCCTGCTCGACCTCGCGCTCCCGCTCCCGGACATTTCTTTCGCGCTCCGCCACCCTGCGCGCGCGCTCCTTCGCATCCTCGGCGATCTCGCCCGCTTCACGCTCGGTCAGCGCCAGCGTTTTCTCCCGCGCCTCCAGCTCGGCCAGGAGTGCCGTGACTTTCCTCTCGTCGCCAGGAATCCGCTCCTCGGCCCTCGCAAGAATCTCGCTCGGGAGATTCAGCCGCCGGGCGATGCTGATTCCGTAGGAGCGGCCCGGCACTCCCTTGGTAAGCCGATATGTGGGAGCGAGTGCAACCGGATCGAACTGAAGGGACGCGTTCACGACGCCCTCCACCTGCGTCGCCAGCTCCTTCAGGGCGCCTAGGTGCGTGGTAGCAATGGAGAGCGTGCGACGCGCGGTGAGCGCCTCGAGAATGGCGCCGCCCAATGCCGCGCCTTCGATTGGATCGGTGCCGGAGCCGAGCTCGTCGATGAGAACCAGAGAATGCTCCGTCGCCGAGCTGAGCACCTCGGCGAGGTTCTTTAGATGCGCGCTGAATGTCGAGAGGCTGGCGAGGATGGACTGCTCGTCTCCGACATCGGCGTAGATGTTGTCGAAGATCGCGATGCGCGACCCCGCATCCACCGGCGCCGGAATTCCGGATTGAACGAGCGCGGAGAAGAGCCCCAGCGCCTTGAGCAAAACCGTTTTGCCACCAGTGTTCGGTCCGGAGATGAGGAGCGTCCTCTCATTCGGTAACATCTCGAGATCGAATGGAACGACGTCGATTCCCTGGGCCACGAGGAGCGGATGACGGCCTTCGACGACTGCGAATCCGTCGGTTGAATCGGCCAGATCTGCCGGCGCACAGCGGAACTCGATCGCGTAGCGCGCCCGCGCGACGAGCGAATCGAGCGTGACCAGCGCCTCGAGCGAAGCGCCAAGCGCCTCGCGGTGTGGGCGAAGCTTCTCCGTTAGCTCCGAGAGAATCCGGTCAATCTCTTCGACTTCTTCGATCTGGAGCTCGCGAATTCGATTCCCCGCCTCCACCGCGGCGGGCGGCTCGACGAATAGCGTTCCGCCCGTCGCGGACGCGTCATGCACGATTCCACC
>JAYWBE010000456.1:0-8933 GCA_043781715.1 Gemmatimonadaceae bacterium | reverse complement strand
GCGGGGCTCGGCACCGGCGTCCGCGTGAGCAGTCTCGCGCGCGCGATCAAATCCGGGACAGCGGGCATTGAGCGCCACCTCGGCAAGATCGCGGCGTTTGAGCAGCACACCTTCACCGCGCTCAACACGGCGTTCATCAACGATGGAGCGTTTATCGAGCTCGCGCCCGACGCGATCGTCGAGCAGCCGATCCATCTCGTGTTCGTCTCGGGGGGAGAGGGCATATCGCATCCCCGCAATCTCATCGTCGCGGGGCGTCACTCGCGCGCGACCGTGATCGAGAGCTACGCCTCCCTGCGGGACAGCGGTTACTTCACAAACGCCGTGACCGAGATCTCCCTGGGCGAAGGCGCGCACCTCGATCATTACAAGCTCCAGCGCGAGAGCGAGAGCGCGTTCCACGTCGGGACGGTGCAGATCCGCGAAGCGCGCGACAGCCAGCTACACTCCTTCTCGTTGGCGGTGGGCGGCTCGCTCGCGCGGACGAACATCTACACGTCGCTCGACGGAGATGCGGCGACCTGCACGCTCAACGGTCTCTACCTCGCCGACGGCACCCAGCACATCGACAACCAGACCAGCATCGAGCACATCGCTCCTAACTGCCCCAGCCACGAGCTGTACAAGGGAGTGCTCGACGGCCGCTCGCACGGGGTGTTCAACGGAAAGGTCTTCGTTCATCCCGAGGCGCAGAAGACGGACGGCAAGCAGAGCAACAACAATCTCCTGCTCTCACCCAGCGCGCGTGTCGATACCAAGCCGCAGCTGGAAATCTTCGCCGATGATGTGAAGTGCACACACGGCGCGACGGTGGGGCGGCTGGACGACCTGGCGATGTTCTACCTCAACAGCCGTGGGATCGCGCCGGAGCCGGCGCGCATGCTTCTCACCTACGCGTTCGCGGCGGATGTGCTTGAGACGATCGAGCTCGAGCCGCTAAGGAAGCAGTTGGAGAAGATGGTTCTCGCCAGGTTTGCGGATGACAGCGTTACGTGACCTGAACTGGCATCCACAAAACCGAAGCAGGGAGCTGTAAGGCAACTACCAACTACGCTGATAGGCTGGGAGCCTTCATATTCGTGGATACCCGCCGACGCGCAATGACGCCCGACTCTACCGCCCTAGCAGGTAGAGTATCACCACGATGACAGCAATAGCGCCGATGATCACGTTCGTCGGCACTCTGCGCGGCGAATCTGGATCGAGATCGCCGGCCAGGATCGGGTGCTTGATGGTGTTGCGGCGGGTGTTGATGTCCTTCTCGCGCTTGCTCGCTCCGGCTGGCTCGATCACTGCGACGCCCAGTGGGAGCCGCTTCGTCGTGAAAGTCAGAATCGCTGATCCCACTTCGACCTTGTCGCCTTCGGCGAGGGAGCGGGGCTCGGCGAGCGTCATTCCGTTGACGGTAGTGGGATTAACGCCACACGGATGCAGAACGAATTTGCCATCCTCCGAACGCAGCTCCGCGTGATTGCGCGAAACGGCCGGCTCGCGAATGAGAATGTGGCTTGCGGCGTCGCGCCCGATCGTCAGCAATGAATTCCTGACGGGATAGGCGCGGCGCTCGAATTCGTATATCAAGTGGGCGCTGTCATCGCCCGGGGCTTGCAGAGCCATAAAAGCCATTCGTTCTCCGTGTAATTACAGGACGAACGAGCCTTTGGACAGGCCACATAAAAGGCTTGCCGGGAGCGCGAGTTTGCGCGGGGGCTCGTAGGCGGGGCCCGGAGCGCGTATTATACCGCCAACCCACATTTAACTCCCCGGAGGGGGCATGGCGACAAAACTCGA
This sequence comes from Gemmatimonadaceae bacterium, assembly GCA_043781715.1. Taxonomy (GTDB): domain Bacteria; phylum Gemmatimonadota; class Gemmatimonadetes; order Gemmatimonadales; family Gemmatimonadaceae; genus UBA4720. The sequence continues at coordinate 7,142 of JAYWBE010000456.1, read as the reverse complement.
AAAAACCCTGAAGCGCGAGATCACGATCGACGGAAAGGCCTACATGGTGGCGATCTCGCCCGAGGGAGTTAAAGTCACGCAGAAAGGCTTCCGGAGAGGTCCCGAGATGACATGGCGCGCCATCATCAGTGGCGAAGCCGAGATGGGGCAGCAGCTCAAATCCTCGGTGGGTGCGACCGGGGGCGGCGCGGAGGAGTAAAAGCGTCAGGGGTTGGGGTTGCCCTGTGGGTTCATGTTCATTGGGAGATTCGGATTGCTCTGCACATCCGAAAGATGCTCCTGAATAATCACCCACCGGCCTCCCCGTTTCTGAAAGACCGCCGTCCACGCGCCGCCAATGGCGTGATTCATCCCCGTTGGCGTCAGGTGTGGGACCCGATATGTGCTCGTCATCACCGCTGCGTCGGGGGCGAGCACATCAACGTTCATCGAAGTCCACTCCCACTTGGGACTCCGCATGTTCTGGCCGACGTAGGTCCAGAACGCCTTGATCCCCCGCTCGAGCTGCGGTCGCGTCGTGGTTACGACGCCCCCGCTCGCTGAGATGACGCGACCCTCGTTCGGGTAGAGACTCATCAAGCTCTTCACCGGATCCGGCTTGGAGAGATCGTAGGCGGAAACCACCAGGCGCTTGAGCGAGTCGGCGATCGCTGTCTCTTCCGTCGCCGACATGTCGGCCGCGGAGCGCGGTCCGCACCCAAAAGCCGTGACGATCGCGATGCCTACAAGCCATGTGTATCTCATCGCCGCGAAGCTTACAAGGCAGACCTGAATCGCGCGAGTCTCGCAACGGAGACAACGCCTGTCCCTCGCCGATGACACGTATCCTGAAAAATCGACGTTAACCCCGTTTTCGGCGGGGGAGGGAACGGTGCGCCCGTTGCCTTTATGGATGGCGCCGACGCGACTCATATGTTCCTCGCCGGTTTACCACGACGCAAGACAGTCATTCTCCCAGTCGTTGGGAAGAGGAGTTTTCATGCGGAAGAGTTATCTGTTGCTTGCAGGAGCTGGCGCCGTCCTCCTGGCCGCTTGCAGCGGCGACAAGAAGGCATCGATCAACGATGATCTCAAGAAGGACCTGGAGCTTGCCTCCTCGTCTGACGGGATAACCCTCGCCAACAGCTCCCCGAATGCGGGCCAGCAGGTCGTCTCGGCCATCGAACGGACGGCTCCGCCTGCCCGCCAACAGGCTCCTTCCAACCGCGTGAGAACCCATCGCGCAGCTCCGAAGTCGCCGCCGCAGGTCGTTCAGGCCAAAGCGCCGGCCACCGTCGCGCAGATCGATCCTCAATCGGTCGCTCCATCGCCCGCTGCCAACGACCCGACTCCTGTTTCGCCGCGTCCTCAGCCGGTCGCGGTATCCTATCCGAGCGGTCCGTCGTCTGGTGGTGACGATGGGCGCGTGGGCAGGGGCGGTTCGAGCGCTGGCGCGATCCTCGGCACCATCCTGGGCGCGGTTATTCGCGGCGGTGTCGTCGGAGACGTCGACAACTGCGATCCGCGCACGGACGGACGTCACACCTCCGTCAACAACCGGATGCCGTTCCCGGTCCCGGGCCGTGGCGGTAGCAGATCCGGTGGACCTCCAATGGGCCGCTTCCCGCGCTAGTAGGTCGCCTGGGATGCGGTCGGAATCAGACCGCATCCCTTTTTTTCGTTTTCCGAGATGACAACCATGCATACAAAATTCTCGAGGACCGCGACACCGGTCCTCCTTATTGCTATCCTGGCGCTGGGCGCCTGCAAGCAGGGCGACAAGCCTGAAGACGCGCTGGCGCAGGACACCTCGCTGGCTCACGACCTACAGCTCGCCAACGCCGACACGATGGCGCAGCCGCAGCTCAAGGACGTCCCGGTGACTATCGCTCCTGCTCCGAGCCCCGCCGCTACTGCGCCGAGAGTCTCACAGCGGCAGAAGCCGTCCGAGATTCTGACGCCAAGCAGGAATCCACGTCGTGTGGCGACGACGCCGCGGTCAACTCCGCAGCCCGTCGAGCGGGCGCCCGTCACAACTGCCAACGGGAACACCGTGACCGAAGGCACCACTGGCTCCGAGCACGGTATCGGCACGATCGCGAGCGGATCCGACATCTCGCTCTACTCGGGACAGCGCGTTTGCACCAACACGTACGCGGTGGGAGACCGTTTCACCGCCAGTGTCGCTGAATCAGTGCAGGGCTCGAACGGAGTCTCGATTCCGGCTGGCGCTACCGCAGTGATAGAGCTTACCTCGCTCAAGCGCAGCGAGAACGCGAACGACAACGTCGAGATGGAGTTCGTGGTTCGCTCGATCGCATTCAATGGCAAGACTTACCCGGTCAACTCCTCCGTGACGGCGGCGCAGGTCGAGAAGGTTCGGAACGGCGACGCCAGCAACGACGCGAGGAAAGTCGCCACCGGTGCCGTGGTAGGCGCGATCGTGGGGCAGATCTTTGGACATCATACCAAGTCGACGGTGATCGGTGCAGCCACTGGCGCAGCGGCGGGAGCAGTGGTCGCCGGCGCGACTGGGAAGTACGACGGCTGCGTGCCGAATGGCGGGCGGATCTCGCTCAAGCTCAATCAGGCGATGGTGGTGCAGCAGTCGGTCTGATTCGGCGAGCTGAAATCATTTAAAAAGGCGCGCTCAGGTGAGCGCGCCTTTTTTGCGTTGCTAGTCGATGTAGTTCTTGGCGATGAGGCGGCCGTAGTAGATACCGATCCCGGTGCCGACCATGCTGACGATGAACGCCGTCGTGAATCCAACGGTTGCGCCAAGGGCCCAGCCGGCGTAGCTGCCGATGGTGGCGCCGACAAAAGAGAACAGTTTGCTCATACCAAATTGACGAATTTAGGGTGGGATCGGCACGCAAAAAGGCGCGCGTGCTTCTTCTCGCTTCCCAAGCATTAGATTGAGCCGTTAGACAGGGGTGCCGCGCGGGGTCCTGGCTGCCAGGTCTGGCAGCGACGCGCGGCTGAGAAAGTCCCTCAGAACCTGATCCGGCTAGTACCGGCGTAGGGAGTCGAACGATGGAAACACCAGCAACGGCGCAAGCGCCCACAGGGTCGCTTGCCACGCCGACAGGAGCGAACGGCTCCGTCAGACCGCAGCTGAATGCGGCAGTCACGCAAATGCACTACGCGCGCCGGGGAGAGATCACCAATGCGATGCACTTCGTCGCCGAGCGCGAGGAACTTGCCCCGGAATTGGTCCGCGACGAGATCGCCATCGGGCGGCTCATCATACCTGCCAACATCCACCACCTCGCGGGCGCGCTCGAGCCGATGGCGATCGGCAAGGTTGCTCGCGTAAAGATCAACGCCAACATTGGCAACTCCCAGGTCTCGTCCGATGTGAATGGCGAGATCGAGAAGCTCCAGATTGCGGTCAAGTACGGCGCCGATACAGTGATGGATCTCTCCACCGGCGGCAACATCGATGGAATCCGGCGCGCGATCATCGCCGCGTCGCCAGTTCCAATCGGAACGGTCCCGATCTATCAGGCGGTGCAGGGCGGACCCGACGGCAAATGGGACAAGCAGCTCGAGGAGCTCACCGCGAACGATCTGCTCGACATGATCGAGCACCAGGCAAAGCAGGGCGTCGATTACATGACGCTGCACGCGGGAATTCTGATCGAGCATCTTCCGCTCGTGCACGGGCGCATCACCGGCATCGTGAGCCGCGGGGGCTCGCTCCACGCGGTGTGGATGATGGCCCATCGCAAGCAGAATCCGCTTTACGAAAGATTCGACGATGTCCTCGACATCCTTCGCCAGTACGACGTCACCGTCTCGCTCGGCGATAGCCTGCGTCCCGGATGCATCGCTGACGCCAGCGATCGCGCGCAGTTCGCGGAGCTCGACACACTGGGCGAGCTCACTCGACGCGCTTGGGAGCGCGACGTGCAAGTGATGGTCGAGGGACCCGGACACATCCCGATGGACCAGATCGAGATGAACGTCCGCCGCATGAAAGAGGTATGCAACGAGGCGCCGTTCTACACACTCGGTCCGCTCGTCACCGACATCTCGCCAGGCTACGACCACATCTCGAGCGCGATCGGCGCGGCGATGATCGGCTGGTTCGGATCCGACATGCTCTGCTACGTAACGCCGAAGGAGCACCTCGGCCTTCCCAACGCGGAAGACGTTCGACAGGGAGTGATCGCCTACAAGATCGCCGCGCACTCGGCTGATGTCGCGCGCGGTAGAAAGGGTGCGCGCGATCGCGACGATGCGCTGTCGCGCGCGCGCTACGCGTTCGATTGGAAGGAGCAGTTCCGTCTAAGCCTGGACCCGGAGCGCGCGCAGGAGTACCACGACGAGACGCTTCCGGCCGAGTACTTCAAGAGCGCCGAGTTCTGCGGGATGTGCGGGCCGAAGTTCTGCTCCATGCATCACTCGAGAACGATCGAGGAAGGAATCGCGCAGCTGGCGCGCGAGCTGGAGGAGCGGGAAGGGCGAGCCGCGGGGATTGGCGGCGGCGATGCGAACGAGGAGCAGGACCAGCAACTGGCGGGTGTTTCTGCGAGCTGAGGTGCTGTGCGCGGTCATTAGCGCCACCGCCTGCGTCAATCTCCGGGCTCCGACCGATGCGGCGGCGACGCGAATGCCGCCGGTGGTGGTCACGAAACCGGATAGAGATATCACACCAGACATGCGTCCGATGCTCGCGTCGGACTCCGCGTATTTTCGGGGGCATCCGCTGATGGTGCCGGTCGAGGGTGTGTCGCCCTCGGCGCTTACCGACACCTACCACCAGGCACGTAGCGGCGATCGCATCCATATGGCCACCGACATTCTCGCGATGCGCGGGACTCCGGTGCTTGCCGCCGCGCCAGGCCGCATCATCAAGCTGGCAAACAGTGGCGCGGGCGGAATCACGATTTACGTCGCGGACGCGAGCGGACGTTACGTAGAGTATTACGCGCACCTCACGGGTTACGCACCGAACGTGAAGGAAGGACTCCAGGTGGAGGAGGGCGATGTGATTGGGTTCGTCGGAACGACTGGCAACGCACCGCCCGACACTCCGCATCTGCACTTTCAGGTGATGCGGAGCGACGCCAACTACTGGAACGGCACGCCGATCGATGTGCGCGTCTTCATCACGAAGCCGGGCAGGATGAAGAATTGAAGGGCAAGGAGCGTGCGGAGCTGCGCTCGGAGGCCCATCATCTCAGTCCGACGGTGCATGTCGGACAGCACGGGCTTACGCCATCACTGATCGGCGCGCTCGACGACGCGCTCCGCACGCGCGAGCTGGTGAAGGTGAAGCTCGGGAACAAGGATGACGTGAAGCCGAAGGATTTCGCGGCCTCACTGGCAGCGGCGACCAATTCCGCGGTGGTGCAGGTGATCGGACGGACTACCACACTCTTTCGTGAGAATCCCGACCTCGACAAGAAGCGGGGCGAGATTCCGCCATGGCGTCGGTAGCTTGGCATTGAATCATTTACGGAGCAGCTGACATGGGCGCAGCAGCGATTGCCGCGGTAATGAGAAGACGGGAGAGGGAGGTCGTGGACGATTTCCGCGCCGCCCGTGCGACTTCGCGCGAGACAGCGCAGTCATACACCACGATCGGGCTCGGACAATCGCTGGGGCTCAAACGCCTGCGTGAACGCGCCGTCATCCGTGAGGCGGCGCCGGGAACTTACTACCTCGACGAAGAGGTATGGACAGCGGTACGGAGGAGGCGGCGGCGGATTGCGACGGTTTTTCTAGTGATACTCGCCCTCTTCCTGCTCGGAGTCCTGGCGGGGACCATTAAGTAGTGAGACACGCGGTTGCTATTCAATCGGGCAGGTCTATTTTTCGGAAAGGAATCATCTTCGGCGCAGCTCATCATGCTGGCGTCGCCGCGGCCCTATCGGGGACGAAATGCCCTACGTCATAACTGAAGCCTGCAAGAACACAAAGGACCGCGCCTGCGTCGATGTATGTCCGGTCGACTGCATTTACGAAGGTCCCGATCAGCTTTACATACATCCCGACGAGTGCATTGATTGCGGTGCGTGCGAGCCCGAATGCCCGGTGACCGCGATCTTTCCGGAAGAGGACGTGCCCGCGAACCTAAAGGAGTACGTTCAGATCAACCGCGAAGTGTTCAAGAGCGAAACTCCCCCGGGACGACCCAACCGGTAACCGTCCCAATGCGAGCGACTGGCGGAACCAGGTGCTCGGCCCTCAATATCTGATCCCATGACCCCTCCCCTCGTTCCCGGCAAGAACGGAATGTCCACTGTGCTGCTCTCGCATCCCTCGGGCAGCTCGGCGGACGTGTACCTGAATGGCGCGCACGTGACGTCGTGGATTCCCGCCGGCGGCAAGGAAGTGCTGTTTATGGGGAAGACGGCGACCTTTGCGCCGGGCGACCCGATTCGCGGCGGGATTCCGGTCGTGTGGCCGCAATTCGCGAACACCGGGCCCTTGCCGCAGCACGGTTTCGCGAGGAAGACGGAATGGCAGCTCGCGGAAAATGGCGAGTCGTCGGACGATCCATCGTCGGTCAAGCTCGTGCTGACCGACGATCATCGCACGCGCGACCAATGGCCGTATCATTTCCGCACCGAGCTCACTGTCACGATCGACGACAAGTCGCTCCAGGTGAAGCTGGACGCGTTCAACACTGGCGACGAGCTGTTCAGTTTCACTGCGGCGCTCCACACTTACATTGCGGTCGCTGACATCCGTGAGACGGCGATACGCGGCTTCACCGGCAAGTGGTACCTCGACAAGACACAGGGCGGAAACGAGACGAAGGACGAGGCAAAGAAGCTCGTGATCTCGGACGAAACCGATCGCGTCTACCTCAAGGCTCCGAAAAAGGTCGAGGTGGAAGATCGCGGGAACGAGCGCCGGATCGAGATCCGATCGGCGGGATTCAAGGATGCTGTCGTCTGGAATCCGTGGGCCGAGAAGGTGACGGGATTCATCGGGCTCGACACGGAAGATTATATGAGGATGGTCTGCGTCGAGGCGGCGCAGATCGGCTCGCCGGTGGAGCTCAAGCCCGGCGCGTCGTGGAACGGCTCTCAGACCCTGGCGATCGTGTAGGTGCCGATTTTCCGCCCGTCCGCGTTCAGCTGGCAGTGCGACAAGTGCAAGGCGTTTTTCAAAGTGGGGTCGGGCGGCGTGTGCACGTCGTGCAAGCG
>JAYWBE010000455.1:0-2931 GCA_043781715.1 Gemmatimonadaceae bacterium | reverse complement strand
ACCGCGGGCGTCGAGACGGGTGGCCACGCGGCCTACGGCTCGCGCGAGAAGCAGGCATTCGCAAACGCACTCGACCGGGCGCTCACGCGCGCGATTCGCACCGGCGAGCATCGCGCGCGTTAAGTAGAAACATCGAATACCGAAGCAGGGGCCGTTAGCTAGCGACGCCGTTTAGCTCGGAGCCCTCGTACAGGCGCAACGCTCGCGCGGGGTTCTAATCGCACTCCTTCGACTAGCGTCACCACGCGCAAGGCGCGAGAACCTAATTGCCGTTCCTTACGTGGTGCTGGATCGGTTGCTGGGGAGGCCCGGCTGAGCAGCCGTGATTTTCTGGCGGAGCGAGATCAGAGATAACTCAGCCACGCATCGCTCCGCCGCTGTTTGACCGCCGCGAACCACCGGCAGAGCGGATACATCGCGACGACGACGAACGCCCACGCCATGTAGACAACGGGCAGCGAATATCCCCAGCCGGGCGGCGCCGTGAAAGGATAGTGTGCAAGGTCCGGTGATTCGAACATCCAGTGCGCCGATCCATACCGCACGTAACAGGTGGCGACGGCTAGCAGGTGTATCAGTGCGAAGTGCAACACGTAATAAAACATGGGGACCTTGCCGATTACGAGCGCGGGCCGAAGCCCCCGTGGCGCTCCGCGGTCAACTGACCAGAGAAAAACCATCGCCGGGCCGAGCGTCATCAGCAGGAACAGCAGCGACGGTGGGTACTTGGTCGTGTTCAGGAACGAGAGCACGGTGAACACCGTAGTCTTCTGTCGCATCCAACGGGACGGATCGCCGTAAATGTTGAGGCCGCGAATCACGAGAAACGCGAGACTCAGCGCCACTCCCAGGCGCAGGAGAAATGCTCGCCGGCGCTCTGCGTCCCAGTCGTAGACCTGTCCGAGGCCGTATCCAGCGGCGGTGACGCCGACCCACGGTATGAGTGGATAGGCCACGAACAGGACGTGCTCCGGGGTGTTAAGGACAAAACTCGGCGAATGCAGGATGGACCAGAGCGGACTCGTCCACTTCACGGAGTCAAAGAGGTTATGACCCACGATCATGAGAACGCCGAGCGCGGTGACAACGAACGCCGGCGCTCGAACAAGCGCCGAGAGCGTGATCATGGCCCAGCCGAGCGCCCACAGGACGAGCAGCATCGTCACCTGATAGTCGAAATTGAACTGGTAGGAGAGGCACCGCACCAGCACGACCTCGAGAAAGATCAGCCAGAGCCCGCGCGTGAGAAGGAACTGGGACAGCGCACCGGGAGACTTCCGCCGCAGCGAGAGGTACGCGCCCGTTCCGGTGAGCAGGAAGAACACCGGCGCGCAGAAGTGTGTGACCCAGCGCGTGAGGAACAAGGCCGGCGTGGCATTGGCCAGATCCGTAGGACTCTGTCCGGGGATGCCGAAAAAATCCCGGGTATGATCGAGCGCCATGAGGATCATGATCACGCCACGGACGACGTCGACCGATTCCAGGCGCGTACGATTCGCCAAGGGAAGATCGCTCGCCGAATTCAACGATTTGTCGGAAGCTGCACCCGTCACTTCCTGGTTGTCCGTTCGGCGAGAGCCGCCTGGTGCGAAGCCGCGCGCTCTCCTGTTGGGGCCTGGTTGTAGACGTCCGATTTCCCAGGCGGAATGCTCAAGTACGTCCAGTCCTTTCCGCGCACCGATTTCGCGATGTACACGATCTGGCCGACATGGTAGCTGAGGTGCGCGAGTGAACGATGAAGCGCTTCGTGTACCTTCAGGGGCTGATTTCGAATGGTCACCGTGAGCTGTAGCTGTTCGTCGGCAAGAGTCGCCAACGTGCCGAGCAGCATGTTCCATCCTTGCTCCCATTTTGAGAGGAGCTCCGCGCGAGTCACCGTTCGCGCCCGAAATTCCTCTTCCCGCTCACGCCACGGTTTCTCGCCATCGCTGGTCAGGAATTCGGTGAAGCGGGATCGGAGGTTTCCTGAAATGTGCCAGCAGGTGATCGCGATCGAATTTCCACCGTTCAAACCCTGAGCTGAGATCTCATCATCGCTGAGCTGGTTAATGGCTGCCTCGGCGAGTGCCTTGTACCGAAGGTATTCAGCGCGAATCGATTCGATGATGTTCGTCACGGTGATGGTCGGGTGTCTGGTCGCGCTCACCCCCTCGGGACTAACTTTCGAATGGGCGCGACTTTTTTCTTCTCCGGAGAATGCAGAATATGTCAAGCGAAAACAATTCGCGCGCGGCCGTGCTCGCGCTCACGGTCGTCGTGGCGGTGTCGATCGCGGGGTACTTTCTGCTGGCTCGGAACAGGGGAGGAGCGACCGCCGGAGGATCGGGTTTTCAGGAGCGCGCTCAGCAAGCCGGGATCGCCTTTCGCATGAACTTCCTGACGAGGGAGCAGGGCGAGCGGTTCCGCATCAATCTGTACGATCACGGCTCGGGCCTGGCGGTCGGCGATTACGACAACGATGGTCACGAGGACATCTACTTTCTAAACCAGCACGGGCCGAACGCCCTTTACCGCAACCTGGGGAATGGCACGTTCGTCGACGTCACCGCGAAGGCGGGGGTCGCCCTCGGCGACCGGATCTCTGTCGGAGCCACGTTCGCCGATTACGACAACGACGGCTGGGCGGACCTGTTCGTGACCAGCACCCGGGGCGGCAACGTGTTGTTTCACAATCGGGGGGACGGCACGTTCGAGGACGTCACCGGGAAGGCCGGGTTGACCCACGTCGGACACTCGCAGACGCCGGTGTTCTTTGACTACGACAACGACGGCGACCTGGATCTCTACCTCACGAACACGGCTCACTGGACCACCGACGCGTTCGACTTTGCGGGAGGGAACTACGAGGGCAAAGCCAGCCTCGGAAGCCTGATGAGCAGCCCCGTGGAATACAACATTCTCTATCGCAACAATGGGAACGGGACCTTCACC
>JAYWBE010000454.1:0-2932 GCA_043781715.1 Gemmatimonadaceae bacterium | reverse complement strand
CGTGCAGATAGGTGACGATGATCAGCGCTACGGTTGCTGCCAGCGTGAGGCGCATCGACACCTCGATGGCAAACGGGAGATTCGCGAACAGATGCTCGAACACCTCACCGACGGTCGATTCCGCGACCCACCCCAGGCCCAGGCTCGCCAGCGTAACCCCAAGCTGGCTCGCTGAGAGGATGCGGGAGATATTTGAGGAGGCACGAACGGCGAAGCGGGCGAGTCGGTCACCACTTCGGACCATCGCCTCCAGACGCGTCCGTCTGGAGCGGACAAGAGCGAACTCGGCGCCAACGAAGAACGCGTTGAGGAGCACGAGCAGAATTATGGCGAGCAGCCGGCCGAGCACGGACACAACTTACCACAATCCCGGTCAGGGGCACCAGCACGACGGCGCTCATCACCACGGGACAGGCCACGCGCACGCGAGTGATGCGCCCGTCAGGAGCCTTCGAATCGCCCTGGTGCTCACGGCGATACTGCTGGTCGTCGAAGTCATCGGCGGATTTCTCTCCAACTCGATAGCGCTTCTCGCCGACGCCGGGCACATGCTCACCGACGTGGCGGCGCTCGCCCTCGCTCTGTTCGTGGCGTGGTTCAGCAAGCAGCCGGAGACCCCGCAGAAGACCTACGGGTACCTGCGATGGGAGATTCTGGCTGCGTTTCTGAACGGCACGACGCTGCTCCTGATTTCCGCCTGGATTTTGTGGGAAGCCGCGTCGCGCTTCCGCGCGCCGGCGCCCATCCAGGGCGGCTTGATGCTCGCGGTCGCGACGGGCGGATTGATCGTGAACATCATTGCCGCGCGCGTGCTGGTAGGCAGCTCCGGCGACAATATGAATGCCCGCGGTGCTTACCTGCACGTGCTCGGGGATTTGCTCGCGAGCGTCGGGACGCTGGTCGCGGCGATTCTGATTCACTACACCGGTTGGTTGATGGCGGACCCCATTGCCTCGATTCTCACGACGGTTCTGATCGTGAGCGGAGCCTGGCGCCTGGTGCGGGAGTCGGTGGACATCCTCCTCGAGTCAACGCCGGCGCATATCCCGCTTCCGGCGGTTCGGGGGCAGCTGGAGGCCATCCCCGGGATCGAATCGGTGCACGATCTGCACGTCTGGGCGGTCACGCCCGCGGTGGTGGCGATGAGCGCGCACTGCATCGTGCGCGAGCCCGGACAACACCAGCACGTCCTGGAGCACATCCACGACGCGATGCGCCTCTTCGGCATCCAGCACGTGACAATCCAGCTCGAAAGAGACGATATGCTCGATCGCGAGAGCCACTTGCACGCCTAGCTAACTTATAAGGCTATGGCAAAGCTGGAATTCCGTAACATCGCGATCATCGCGCACGTCGATCACGGCAAGACCACCCTCGTGGACAAAATGCTCCGGCAGGCCGGAGCGTTCCGCGAGAACCAGGTCGTGATGGAGCGCGTCATGGATTCCAACCCGCTCGAGCGCGAGCGCGGCATCACGATCCTCGCGAAGAACACCTCGATCCGGTGGAAAGGGACGAAGATCAACATCGTCGATACCCCGGGCCACTCCGACTTCGGCGGCGAGGTGGAGCGGATCCTCCGCATGGTGGATGGCGTGTTGCTCGTTGTCGATGCGTTCGATGGGCCCATGCCGCAGACCCGCTTCGTCCTCAGGAAGGCTCTGGCGCTCGATTGCACGCCGATCGTCGTGATCAACAAGATCGACAGAGCCGGCTCGGACCCAATGCGCGTGCACGACGAGGTGCTGGACCTGTTGATCGAGCTCGAGGCGAATGAAGCCCAGCTCAACGCGACCGTTGTCTACGCGTCCGCGCGCGAAGGTGTGGCGACGATGGACATGGAAGTCACGCCTGTCGATCTCTCGCCCCTCTTCGACGCGATCATAGAGCACGTTCCGGCGCCGCCGCATGATGATGCGGGTCCTTTTCAGATGCTGATTTCGACGATCGATCATTCACCTTACCTCGGACGTCTGGGCATCGGCCGCATCGAGCGGGGCACTATTCACGTCGGAGATCCGGTTGCGCTATTGCCGCTCGATGGTTCGCAGAAGGCGGAGCAGTCGCGCGTGACCAGGCTCTTCACGTTCGAGGGGCTCGATCGTATCGAGGTTCCGCAGGCCTCCGCCGGCGAGATCGTGGCTCTCGCCGGACTCGAGGGAGTCGAGATCGGTCTCACTGTGACCGACCTCGAGCATCCGGAGCGGCTGGCCGGGATTTCGGTGGAGGAGCCCACGATCTCGGTGGACTACCTGGTCAACAACTCTCCCTTCGCCGGCAAGGACGGGAAATTCGTCACCTCTCGTCAGATCCGGGAGCGGCTCTTCAAGGAGCTCGAGCGGAACGTGGCGCTCAGAGTGGAAGACACAGATTCCACCGACACGTGGACCGTGTCCGGTCGCGGCGAGCTTCACCTCACCATCCTCATGGAAACCATGCGGCGCGAGGGTTACGAGTTTCAGGTATCGCGTCCGCGGGTGATCACGCGTGAAGGCCCGCAGGGCGAGCGACTCGAGCCCTACGAAGAGTTGTCCATCGACGTCCCCGAGGAATTTCTCGGCGTCGTGATCGAGAAGCTGGGGCCGCGCCGAGCGGGGATGCTGGAGATGAAGAATCCGGGGCAGGGAATGGTGCGTCTGCTGTACAAGATCCCGGCGCGGGGACTGTTCGGCTACCGCTCGGAGTTCCTCACCGACACTCGCGGCACGGGAATTATGCATCACCGCTTTCTCGATTACGGGCCGTGGGCTGGTCCTCTGGCGGGGCGGATGCGAGGCACGCTCGTCTCCATGGAAGCCGGAGTCATAGTCGCTTTCGCGCTTGCAAATCTCGCGGAGAGAGCTACCCTATTCGTGGCCCCTGGTGACGCGGTTTACGAGGGCATGCTGGTGGGCGAGAATTCGAGGCCGGGCGACATGGACGTCAATCCGAC
>JAYWBE010000453.1:0-9010 GCA_043781715.1 Gemmatimonadaceae bacterium | reverse complement strand
GGCCGACGGGCTCAAGATTGACGGCTCGTTGGGTCTCCGAAAGCAGGATCTCATCTTCCGTATCGAGCAGAATCTGCTCGATACGGACGTCATGCTGCACGGTGATGGCGTACTCGAGATCCTGCCTGAGGGCTATGGATTTCTGCGCAGCCAGGACTGGAGCTACCTGCCGGGTCCGGACGACATTTACGTCTCACCGTCGCAGATAAAGCGGTTCGGCTTGAGGACGGGAGATGATGTCCGTGGACAAGTGCGGCCGCCCAAGCCGTGGGAGCGGTACCTCGCGCTGCTCAAGGTCGAGAGCGTCAACGCCGAAGATCCCGAGAAGGCGAAGGATCGCATTCCATTCGACAGCCTCCGCCCACAATACCCGGATGAGCGGCTTCGCCTCGAGACGAGCGATGGCGATCTCAGCATGCGCGTGATGGACCTCATGGCGCCGATCGGAAAGGGGCAGCGCGGAATCATCGTCTCCCCACCGCGCGCGGGAAAGACGATCCTCCTGCACAAGATGGCGAACGCGATCGCCGAGAATCATCCGGAGGTCACGATCATCGTGCTGCTGATCGACGAGCGGCCGGAGGAAGTGACCGAGATGATCGCGAGCACCATCCGCGCGGAAGTGGTGAGCTCCACTTTCGATGAGGGTGCCGCGCGTCACGTGCAGGTCTCGGACATGGTGCTCGAAAAGGCGAAGCGGCTCGTCGAGCACGGCAAGGATGTGGTGATTCTGCTCGATTCACTCACACGCTTCGCCCGTGCGCACAACACCGTTGCGCCGCAGTCCGGAAAGATTCTGTCGGGAGGCGTCGAAGCCAGCGCGCTCCACAAGCCGAAGCGGTTCTTCGGGTCGGCGCGCAACATTGAGGGCGGCGGCTCGCTCACGATCATCGCGACGGCGCTGACCGAGACCGGCTCGCGCATGGACGACGTCATCTTCGAGGAGTTCAAGGGCACCGGCAACATGGAGCTCGTGCTCGATCGCAAGATCGCGGACAGGAGAGTTTATCCCGCGATCGACATATTCCGGTCGGGCACGCGGAAGGAAGAGCTTCTGCTCAGTCAGGCCGAGATCAACCGCTCGATCCTGCTCCGGCAGTTCCTCGCCGACATGCCCGAGGCCGAGGCGATCGAGTTCCTGCTGCGCCAGATGGCGAAGTCGAAGAACAACAAGGAATTCTTCACCCAGATGGCGCAAGGGTAGGCCCCGGTGAACGCCGCGCTCGCTCGTTATCTCGCGGTGGACTACGGCCGGAAGAGGATTGGCCTCGCAATCAGCGATCCGCTGGGCATGATCGCCTCGCCGGCGGGGTTCATTGAGCGGCGGGAAGGCAAAAGACCCCCGATCACAAAAATCATCGCGCGAGCTACAGAACTGGGCGCTTTGGGGTACCTAATAGGCCTTCCGCTCGACGGAGAGGGCAACGAGACGGCTTGGACGGAAGAAATTCGTATTTTGGGGGCCGAAATCGCGAAACGTACTGGCATGCCCGTTCGTTTCTTAGATGAACGGTTTACCACGGCGGCAGCATTGCGTACAGTCAAAGAGATGGGAGAATCCACCCGCGGCAGGAAGGGCGACGTTGACTCGCTCGCGGCGGCGATTCTGCTTCAGCAGGCGCTCAATGTTCAGAGCTGATTCGCGCTCCGCGCTCGTCGCGGCGTGCGTGTTTGCCGCCGCGTGCGCTGGTCAGCCACACGGCGCGCCGACGCGCGTGATCGTTCCCCGCGGAGCCAGCTTCGCGCAGGCGGCAGACTCGCTCGCGCGCAACGGCATTGTCGGTTCGCCGCGGATTTTCCGCCTCTACGGCCGTTTCACGGGAGGCGACCGCAACATCAAGCCCGGCACGTATCTGCTCAAGCACGACACGCCCTGGAAGGACATCGTCAGCGCGCTCAACGGCGGACGCGGGCTCGTCAACACGATCACGATACCCGAGGGGTACACGCTCTCGCAGATCACGCCTCTCCTGGCGCGCACGCTCAAGGTGCCCGCGGAGTCGGTGCAAGCCGCCGTCCGGGACACAGCGCTGCTCGCGAGACTCGACATCCCCAATCCGACCCTCGAGGGCTATGTCTTTCCCGATACCTACGCTTTCCCGGTCGGTACCACGGCTCGGCAGGCCGTGCGTGAGATGGTCTACTCGTTCGAGCGCCGCTGGAAGCCGGATTGGGATTCGAGCCTCGTAGAGCTCAAGATCAACCGCAACGATCTCGTGACGATGGCATCCATCGTCGAGAGAGAAGCCCGGCTACCCGAGGAGCGCCCCGTCATCGCGGCGGTCTACTACAATCGCCTGCGCAAGGGGATGCTCCTCCAGGCGGATCCAACGATTCAATACGCGCTCGGACATCACGTCGGGCGAGTGCTATACAAGGATCTGGCGGTGGCATCGCCATACAACACTTACATACACAAGGGTCTTCCACCGGGTCCGGTTGCCTCCCCGGGCGCGGCGAGTCTCGCGGCGGCGGCGAATCCGGCAAACGTGCCCTATCTGTACTTCGTCGCGAGCCCGGATGGCCATCACGAATTCCGCATGACGCTCGAGGAGCACACGAGTGCGATCAAGCAGGTCCGCGCCGTGACGCCCGCGAAGAAAAAGCCGGCGCCACGCATGCTGGCGATGGCCTCGAACAGAACATCTGGTCGAAGCGCAGCCAGCCGATCGACCAAGACGCCTTCGCCTGCAACGAGCAAGACTCCCGCGAGCACAGTGAGCAAATCGACCTCCAAGTCCAGCGGCACGACCGCGAAATCGACGGCGAAGAAGTCGACCAGCCATGCATCGAGCACGAAAAAGCGCTTCTCCGGCAGGACAGCGAGCACGAGTAGATAGCGCGAGATGCTCGATCCAAAGATCCTGCGTCTCGTCGCCATTACGGACGACGCCGAGGATCGGCGCGCGACGCTGGCGGATCGCGTGGCGGCAGCGGTTCGGGGCGGCGCCACGAGCGTTCAGGTGAGGCTCAAGAGCGCGACGTCACGCGAAGTCGTTGAGATCACTCGAGCGATCATGAGCAGAGTATCGGTGCCGGTCATCGTCAACGACCGCGCCGACATCGCCCTCGCCGCCGGTGCGGCCGGGGTTCATGTGGGTGAAGCGGATCTTCCTGTCGCGGCCATTCGCAGATTTGCTCCGGCGGATTTCATAGTGGGCGCATCACTCGGGAGTGATGCCGAGCTGGCGAATGCGAAGGACGCCGATTACGTCGGCATCGGGCCCGTATATGGCTCGGACTCGAAGAGCGACGCCGGCTCAGCGATTGGCGTCGATGGATTCAAGCGATTGGCGGCGCTGGTGGCGCGTCCCGCGGTGGCGGTGGGAGGGATAACCGCTGACCGCGCGCTTCAGATCACAGTCGCCGGAGCGGCGGGCGTCGCGGTCATCAACGCGATATTCACGGCTGACGATCCGGAGAGCGCGACCCGCGCGATCGCGGCCGCCATCGGAAAGTGATGTCAGGCGCGGACTGAGTCTCTCCGCGCCTTCGGTTCCCCCGCCCCTTCTTCCGTGGCATGTGGGCGTGGCGCATTGCCTTCTCGATTTTTGCCAGCACCGGGGGACTCAGAAACAGATCGACCAGCTCGGGGTCGAACTGCGTTCCCTTCCCTTCGGCGATCGCGCGCCTCGCGTCGCTGAAGCTGCGCGCGTGGCTGTAGCGGCGGCGGTGTGTGATCGCGTCAAAGCTGTCGGCGATCGCGACGACACGGGCCTGTAGCGGAATTCGCTTCCCTTTGAGTCCGCGCGGATAACCGTTGCCGTCCCAGCGCTCGTGGTGCGCGATGACGCCCTTCCCGAGGTCCGGATAGAACGCGCTGAGCGGCTCGAGCACCTCGGCGCCCCTCTGAGGGTGCGTCATCACCGCTCTCCGTTCCTCTGGAGTGAGCTTGGACGGTTCGTGGAAGATGTCCGTGAGAGCTCCGTGCAGCTTGCCGATGTCGTGAAAGAGCGCGACCCGCTCGATGGTGTGCAGCGTGTGCTCGTCCAGCCCGGTCGCTTCGCCGAGTATGAGCGCGTAGGTCGCGACCCGCCGGACGTGGCCGCCGGTTTCGGCGTCGTTGGCTTCGATCGCGTTGAGCAGCGTCTCCAGCGTGGCCGCACTCAGCCGCTGGGCAGTGGCGCGCATCCTGTGTTCGCGGTAGAGCAGCCCGGTTGCGGCCGCACTGACCGAGAGTGGGAGGATGCCTTTCATGCTGACGGGCTTCGCAAGAAGCATACGTACTCAAAGCTGCATGGGCTGGCGTTGATACTTTGACCAAGCATCCACAAGACTGAAGCAGGGAGCTGTAAGCTTCGCAGCTACAAGGCTCGGAGCCTTTCTGGCGGCGTCCCTAGAACGCCACAGCAAAGCGTCACCTGCTGAACGAATAACAACGCTGGTCGAGTATCGTCGTGGCCATTGATCGCAGACATCCTGGCCGTGCCATTAATTTCACGCATGACCGTGGCCAAGGTGAACGTAAAGGGAGCACGCCGGTGGCTGGGCGGACATCCGTGGATCTATCGCACGGATGTGACGGAACGGCCCATGATGGATGCCGGCGCTGTTCTCGTGCACGACAACCGTGGGAAACCGCTCGGCTGGGCGCTCTGGAGTCCGCTGTCCGAGATCTCACTGAGGCTGCTCGATGCCAATCCCGATGCCGTGATCGACCAGGCGTGGTGGGACGAGCGCATCGCGTCGGCGATCGCGCGGCGAGCGCCCCTCGAAGATCACACCAACGCGTTCCGCCTCGTGCATGGCGAGGCAGATGGATGTCCGTCGCTCGTCTGCGATCGCTACGACGAGTGGCTGGTCGTGCAGTTCATGAGCGCGGGCCTCGAGCGGTTCAGGGAGGAAATACTTGCTTCGCTGCGGTCGCTGGCCGACCCTTCGGGAATTCTCGCGCGCAACGACGTGCCGCTGCGCGCCAAGGAAGGCCTGCCACGGAAGACGGTCGTTCTGCATGGCGAGGTTCCGCGCGAGATCGAGGTGCACGAGTACGGAATCAAGTATCTGGCGGCGCCCTGGACCGGGCAGAAAACGGGCGCGTTCCTCGACCAGAGGGAGAACAGGCACTTCGTCGGAACCGTGGCGCGAGGGAGAGCGCTCGACTGTTTCAGCTACCACGGCTCGTTCGCCCTGCATCTGGCGAAGCAAGCAACACACGTCACGGCGCTCGACACATCAGGGCCCGCCCTTATGAGGGCCGCCGAAAACGCGGCGCTCAATGCGCTCGACACCATCTCGTACGTGGAAGCGAACGCATTCGATTATTTGCGGGAGAAGGAGCGCGAAGGAATCACCTACGATACGATCGTCCTCGATCCTCCGGCATTCGCGAAGACACGGGCCGCACTGCCGGGAGCGATGCGCGGATACAAGGACATAAACCTTCGCGCGATTCGCCTGTTGGCTCCGGGCGGGCTCCTGTATACCGCGAGCTGCAGCTTTCATCTGACGAAGCCACTCTTTCTGGAGATGCTGCAGGACGCGGCTTCAGACAGTGGACGGCGCGTCGCGATCCGCGCGCTCACTGGACAACCGCTGGACCATCCCGAGGTGCTGACGATCCCAGAGACGGGCTACATCAAGGGCGCGCTGCTCGAAGTAATGGACTGACGCGAACTCTTTCGCGCTTCGACTGACTACACGAATACCGAAGCAGGGAACCCTCAGCTTTACAGCCTATAAGCTGAGCGCTTTCATACTGGCGTAAAATCAGCCACGCTGACAGGACGGGCAGAAGTACGTGGAACGACCCGCCTGAGTGATTCGCTCAATCGTGCCGCCGCAGCGCCGGCACGCCTTTCCCTCGCGATCGTACACGGCGAACCGGCCGGCGCCTCGTTTGTCGGTGTATCGCACTGGCAGCCCCTTCCTGGGACTCAACACCAGCCGGATCGCGTCGACGAGCTTCTCCAGCTTTGCTCGACTTTCTTTAGCCGCCGGTTTGCGAGGATCCATCTCCGCCTCCCACAACGCCTCGGCAGCGTAGATGTTGCCGAGCCCGGCCAAAACGGACTGATCCATGAGGGCGGGCTTGATGGCGATCTTCTTGCGCGCGAGCGCCGACCGCAGATAGTCCGCGTCGAGCGAAAGATCACTGGCCTCACGTCCGAGTTTCGGGAGTGACGACGTGCCTTTCTTGTCGAGTGTGATCGAGGAGAGAGCGCGCCGATCGACAAGCGAGATGCGAGTGCCGTCGACGAGCTCGATCACGGCGCGAGCGAAGGGGTCGAGAGCGTCGGCGATAGTTCCGATCTCCCAATCGCCATTCATCCGGAAGTGCACGACGAGCGTGTCGCCGCTGTCGAGGTGGATGAGCTGGTGCTTTCCGCGTCGCTCGATGCTCTCGATCCGCTTTCCCTTCGCGGCGCGCGACTGCGATGGCGACAACTTCCGCTTGAGAGCCGGATGGATCGCCTTTACCGACGCGATTGATTTTCCGAGAGCCGCGCGCGTGAGCTGCCGCGCCGCTCGCTCAACCTCAGGAAGCTCCGGCACGATCGCGTGGGAATCTCAGGTTATGCGAGCGCTCTCTCGAGAGGATAGCGAAACGTGTCCCCGATTCCTCGGTCGCCTTCGAGCGCATTCCCCAAATATCGCCGAAGAGGCCGACCGTGGGCGCGCGATCGCTCTTCCAACGGTCGAGCTACGAATCAACTCTTGCGGCTTGGGTCACGTGACCTAGCTTAAACACCTGGCTCAGCACCTGTCCCCTGCCCGATGCCATGTCGCAACCGAGTCCTCGCTCTCTCAAATACGAGTACGAGCTTTACGTAGAGAACGAGATAGAGAATTACAAAGAGTCGGTGTCACGCTCCGCCATCCTGAAGATTGGCGACGAAGCAGCCGCCGCGCTGCGCGCCGGCGAACAGTTCGCCATGGACGAGATTCTCCTCTGGGCAGAAGTTGATCGCATCATCCGGAAGCGCCTCCGCATCCCGGCGTATGACACGTGGCGGAAAAAACGCGTCAAGCTACTCGAGGAGTATCGTCGTCCCGAGCACTGGGGAATCCCCGCGGATGGAATGCTCGCGCGCGAGATTCATCCTCCGGCTGAATCGAAAGTGCTCGTCGCTGGCGGAGAGATCGATCGCACAGCGCTCTATCTCGCGGCGCACGGCTGCGATGTGACCGCGGTCGACCGCGAGGTGATTCCACTCGAGCGCGTAATGAACGCCGCGCACGCCGCCGGGCTCGGCGATCGGATCCAGAGCTATGTCGCCGACATCACCGACTGGTCACCTGACGTGCCACTCGGCGCCCTCGTCTGCACACCGGCGGCGTTCGTCGGGCTTTCCCTCGAAGAGCGCGGTCGCGCATTCGAGCTTCTTCAGGGCGCAACCCGGGACGGCGGGGTTCACCTGGTCGGGACGATCGTTCGCGGCCAGCGGGGCGTCTCGGTCGCCGAACTGCGCCGCCAGTACAAGGGCTGGTCGATCTCGGTCGAAGACGACTCCAGCTCTTCGAAGAGCTTCGTCGCGAGAAAAATCGCCAGCTGATCTTGGTGTCGTAAAGACACAGGTGTCCTCCAGTCGCGTGTCGTTTCGCGACACTTCGGCCCCTACAAAATTAAGCTCTCATTTGGAAGTCATTGACTGGCAACTACCTGCACGCGGCGTCCCGCGCGGCACGTCCGATGCTTTCTAAAGGGCCGAGTAATAGGTGGCACTCAATCAAAGTGAGCGCAGAATGAAGAAGGATCGTAAGGAAATAGCGTCATCGGAGCCCCTCGGCATCATCATCTCCAGGGGAGACAAGACGGAGCCCACGCCGATTTTCTCGGCATATATCTGGGGCCCCGTTCCGGATTCCGTTAAGGAGTCAGCGACGCGCGCCGCGTAACTCGGCGCTGCTGCTACAAGAAAGAGGGTGCCGGTCCCGGACCGCGCACCAACTTGATCGAGGCCCCGCTATCACGAGCGGGGCTTTTTTGCATCAACAACCAGGAAAAAGAAGACTGCAGTTTAGGGAGACCTGAGCCCGGTACGTTGCTTGCCCGAAGAGGCGACGTGGAACATGCAGCTCCCAACTGGGAAGGCGAGCGTCACGCGCTCCTGTCGCAGCGTATCTCCGACATTGGTCTGGAGATACGCGGAACGCTGCTCGAGAAGCTGGTCGGCCAGCTCTATGAGGAGCTCGTGGCAAAGGGTCTCGAGTTCCGGCCGCCCGTCTATCTGAGCGACCAGTGGGGGTGTCCGGATGGAACGCCCCTCATCGGCGTTCCATTTTATCTGGCCGACGCCCGCCTCTCGAAGATCGAAGAGGATTACTCCTCGGCGGTCGAGAACGCCGAGGAATCGATGCGCTATCTGCGACACGAGGCGGGGCATGCGTTCAACTATGCATATCGTCTTTACGATCGGCCCGACTGGCGAAAGATGTTCGGGCCGTACTCGCGTCCGTACCGTGAGCGATACCGCGCCGATCCCTTCTCGCACGAATTCGTCCGACACATCCACGGCTGGTATGCGCAGAAGCATCCGGACGAGGATTTCGCCGAGACATTCGCGGTATGGCTCACGCCGGGGCTGGACTGGCGCCGCGCGTACGAGGGATGGGGAGCGCTGGCAAAGCTCGAATACATGGACAGAGTGATGAAGGAGATCGCGCACCAGATCCCGGAAGTTCCCGAGCCGTCGGAGGATGATCTGCCCGTGACCGCAATGCAGTACACCGTCGCCGAGCACTACAAGGAAAATGAGGAGAACATTCCCATCCGCGATCAGCGGATCTTCGACGGCGACCTGAGCACGATCTTCGTCACCGTGGAGCATGCTCCCGGCGCGGCGCTGGCCGCGGACTTTATCTCCCGGCACAAGCGTGAGATCGTGACGCGCATCTCGTACTGGACCGGCGAGAACGCGTCGGTTGTGCGGCAGTTCGTGGATTTTCTCGCCGACCGTGCGGGGCAGCTTGGTCTCAGACTCGGCGGGCTCGAGGCGGCGACGCTGATCGAGCTCACGGCGTTCGGGACCGCGGTGATGATGAACTACCGCCACACGAACGCGATCGACGG
>JAYWBE010000452.1:0-2964 GCA_043781715.1 Gemmatimonadaceae bacterium | reverse complement strand
CCTCGTCCATCCATCCGTACCAGGTCTCGTTGACGCCGACCATCATCGGCCACCACTCGTGTCCGGTTTCGTGGTCCGCCGCGAATACCGCGGACATGATGAACATCGGGTATTCCATTCCCAGCTCCGGTCCGTCGACCATCGTCAGTTGCGGGAAGGCGTAGGGCATCCAGAGCTTCGAGTAGAACTCGAGCGCGTGGCGGACCACGCGCGGTCCATCAGCGTACGCCTGGGTGTGACCGGGAAGGTAGAGAACGTTGAAAGGCACCGGCCCTCTTCCCGGAATCGTGGCGCGCGAAGCATCCCAGACGAACTGGTTCGCGGCCGCCCACGCAAAATCTCCAACGGTGTCAGCGACGAAGTGCCAGACGAGCCGTCCATTCGTGCCCGCCGCGGTCGACTTTCCAGGCCCGCGCTCGGCGGCCGAAACGATGGTGCGAGTGGAATCAGATTCGAGGACGTGCGACAGCCGCTCGCGCGCGGTCGGCGTGAGAACGTCCATAGGATTCTGAAGAACGCCCGTCGCGCCGACGATCCAACCCGCCGGCACATCGATGCTCACGTCAAAGTGGCCGAAGTTGTTGTAGAACTCGCCGTTCCCGAGGTACGGGTCGGTGTCCCATCCTCCCTCGCGGAGATCGTCGAAGACCGCAACTCGAGGATACCACTGAGCGACCTGGTAAAGCGTGTCGGCCCAGCGGCCCATGCGGAATCCCCGTGCACCCTCGATGCGCGGAACCTGGAAGCTCCAATCGGCCTCGATTGTCCCGCTCGAGTGAGGGGCGATCGGCGTCGGCAGCGCGATCCGCGCCGAAGTCTGTGTGAGAGTTCGGGAGAGAGGGGGCATGCGGCGCGTCATACCCGGAATCGGAGTTCCGAGTGTGTCGGTCACCGGCATGGTCTGACCATTGATGACGAGCCTCGTGATCTTCATTCCGTCCGTGATGACATCCATCGAGCTGGCACGAGCCGCACCGGCCCTGAAGATGTTCTGATCGAGTCGCAGCACGACCGATCGCATCGCCGAGTCGCTGTTGTTCCGAAAGGTGACGGTCTCGCGGCCAGAGACGACGGATGTCGCGGAGTCGAGGCGGGCGTTGAGTGTGTAGTCGGTCCAGAGCTGCCAGTAATTGCGACCCGGGCGGCCGGTGGAGTCTCTCGTCCCCGCGGCAAATGCGCGCCGGATCGTATTCGTCATCGGAATGTCTCGGCGCACCGGACGCTCGGGAATTCTCGCTGGTGCCCTGGGCTGAGATCTCGCCGCGCCTGGGGGAGCCGTGGCGGTGGCTTGAGCCGTCGAAGATGAAGGAGCGAGCACTAGGACAGCGGGGACGGCGAGAACGATCAGCATTCGAGCGGACATTCTTACTCCAAAGAGAGAGACGGCCGCTTACAGAGCAGCCAAAGCGGCCGGCGAAACAATTTAGCGCAGGGAAAAGTAGTTGACGAACGCACGAGAGCGTATCATTGGGCCATGGACTTCAACCTCGAGGAAGCGATTCCGGTTCTGGAGCGGACGCCGGTGGTGTTGTCGGCGCTGCTCGACGAGCTGCCGGAGGATTGGACGCGGGTGGACGAGGGACCGGACACCTGGAGTCCCCTGGAGGTCGTCGCGCACCTCATCCATGGCGAGAGGACGGACTGGATTCCGCGCGCCCGCATAATTCTGAAGCAGGAGAGCTACCGCCGGTTCGATCCTTTCGATCGTTTCGCCGAGTTGAAATCGGAGCGGCCGCTCAAGGATCTGCTGGAGGAGTTCGACGAGCTACGCTCGGGCAATGTCGCGACACTGCGCGGCTGGAATCTGAAGGAGAAGGACATGGAGCTGACGGGCGAGCATCCGGAGTTCGGCGCCGTGACGATGCGCCAGCTGCTCGCAACGTGGGTGGTCCACGATCTCTCGCACATCGCCCAGATCACGCGGACGATGGCCCGCGCGTACACAACAGCCGTGGGCCCGTGGACCGCGTACTTCAGGGTTTTGCAGCGTGACGTGCGGCAGTGATCACGCTGCTACATCGCGCGGGTTTAGACCATCTCGGTCAGTCGGGCGAGGGCATCCTTCCCTCGAGTTTTCTTAACCTCTCTCTGACGGGCTCCCATCAATGCGCTATGTGATGCAGCAGAAGCTGCTGTCGCTGGCAGATAGTTTCACGATCAAGGACGAGAACGAACGCGATGCCTTCCTCGTCAAGGGGAAGTTGTTCAGCTTCGGCGACAAGCTCTCGTTCCAGGACACTGGTGGGAACGAGCTGGTTTACATCGATCAGCGGCTTCTCAACTGGAGCCCGACGTATGAGCTGTGGCGCGGAGCGGATCTCCTGGCGGTGGTGAAGCAGGAGCTGTTCTCGTTCATCCACCACCGGTTCACGGTCGATGTTCCCGGTCCCGACGACCTCGAGGCCGAGGGCGATTTTCTGGATCACGAGTACGCGTTCACGCGGGGTGATCGCGTCGTGGCCACGGTGTCCAAGCGCTGGTTCAGCTGGACCGACACGTATGGAATCGAGATCGCGGACGGCGAGGATCCGGTGCTGATCCTGGCGAGCGCCGTAGTCGTCGACATGGTCTGCCACGGCGACAACAAACGGCGGTAGTCGTTCCCGCTCATACGCTGCGATATGCGGCTTGCAGCTTGATTAGGTTTCCGTAGGGGCGTCGATTCGCCAAATTCTGCTTCATGACGCAGAATTTCCCCTACGCGACCTACCTCGATATCCGCTATCCGCCGCTCGAGGTCGTCGACGTTCCCGCGATCGTCGATGCGGTGAGAGACCAGTGGTACAATCAGACGCTTTGCAAGGTCAACGATTCGGTCGTTCGGCTCGGTGTGATGCAGGGAGAGTATCACTGGCACAAGCACGACGACCTCGACGAGTTCTTCTACGTCGTCGAGGGGAAATTTCTGATCGATCTCGAGGGCCGCACCGTGGAGCTCGGCGAGCGCCAGGGATTCGTTGTTCC
>JAYWBE010000451.1:0-2964 GCA_043781715.1 Gemmatimonadaceae bacterium | reverse complement strand
CAGCTGGGAGCACAGAACCCGGTCCCACCCACAGGCACCATCACCGGCCGAGTCCTCGACGCAGGGTCGCAGCAGCCTGTCGCTGATGTCAGCGTCTTCGTCGAAGGCACCCGCCGTGGAGCTGTCTCGGGTCCGGACGGTACATTCACCATCGGCGGCGTACCCTCCGGGTCGCAGACCGTTCGTGCCCGACGTATCGGGTTCGGCGCGCCGATCCAGGTCGTCATCGTCCCCAACGGCGGCGCAGTCGCCGTAATCTTCGCTCTCGACCGCAAGGCGGCCGTCCTCGAGGAAGTCGTAACGACCGGCTACGGCCAGCAACGACGACTCGCGATCACCGGCTCGGTGCAGCAGATCGACGCAGACCAGGTTCACACCGCCGTGCCGACGAACGTCACAAACCTCATCGAGGGTCGCGCGACCGGCGTCCAGATCACACAGAACAGCGGTGAGCCAGGGGCCGGCGCGCAGATTCTCATCCGCGGCGGAACCTCGATCAGCGCCAGCAACGAGCCGCTCTACGTGGTCGACGGCATTCCGATGAGCAGCGATCAGTCGCTCGAGCCCGCGGGCTACGGAATCGGTGGCGCACCGCCGCTCCCGCGCAATCCGATGAATTCACTCAACCCGTCGGACATTCAGTCGATCACGATTCTCAAGGACGCCGCGGCAACCGCGATCTACGGCGCACGCGCAGCGAACGGAGTGATCCTGATCGAGACGAAGAAGGGTACAGCTGGCGGGCCTACTATGGAGTATGAAGTCCAAGCCGGCATGTCGTCTCCGAAAAAGCACCTGGACGTTCTCAGCGGCGACGCGTACCGCTCGTTCATTCAGAGCCAGGTCACTGCCGGAAATATATCGGCGGCTGCTCTCGCGGGTGAAGGAGCTGCCAACACCAACTGGGAAGACCAGCTCCTTCGCAGCGCTGCCACGGTGAATCACAATCTCTCCTTCGCCGGTGGCTCCGCCAACTCCTCCTACCGCGCGTCGCTGAACTACTTCGACCAGCAGGGAATCGTGGTCAACAACGGGATGCGGCGCTATCAGGCCCGTATCAACGGCAACCACCAGGCGATCGATGGAAAACTGCGCCTCGGGCTCAATCTCACCGGATCGCACATCATCAACGACTATCTCCCGTATGAGGAGAACGGCGGATTCGAAGGGGGCGTGTTCATCAACATGGTCAACTTCAATCCGACGCACCCGGTTACGGTGACGGATCCGGTAACCGGCGTCACCACCTATTACGAGATCGGCAGCGGATCACAATCAGTGCGCAACCCCGTGGCGCTGGCGAATCAGGTCCAGGACAAGGGCACGTCCGATAGAACGCTGGGCAACCTTGCAGCCGACTACGACATCTTCAATAGTCTCACCGGAAGGGTGAGTATCGGAGTGGACCGCAGCGCGGGCGATAACAACTTCTATCTCCCGCGGGCCAGCGCAGCGGGTGCTCAGTTTCAGGGTCTGGCGCAACGGGCGAACCGTGACAACACGGTAAAGACCGTTCAGACCCTTCTGACGTTCCACCCGACCCTCGCCTCCAGCCGTGAGCTCGACGTGGTTGGCGGCTACGAGTACAACGAAACCATCCTCAACGAGTTCGGGGTCCAGACCCGGCAGTTCCTCACCGATGCGTTCGGCTTCAACAGCCTCGGCAGCGGAAACCTGCTCCTGCCGCCGTATTCGTTCAAGACAGAGAGCCGCCTCGCATCGTTCTTTGCCAGGGCCAACCTCGGCCTGGCCGAGAAGTATTTCCTGACCTACTCGCTCAGGCGCGACGGATACTCCGCGTTCGGAGAAGGGAACAAGTGGGCAGTATTCCCGGGAATCTCCGGGTCATGGCGCCTCAGTCAGGAATCGTTCCTGCGGGACAAGACTCCATTCTCGGAGCTGCGTCTTCGGGCCAGCTGGGGCAGGCAGGGCAATCCTGGTGTAGCCCCCTATTCGTCGCTGATCCTTCTGGCGGCCGACGGAGGCTCGCGCTACGCGTTCGGTGATGTACCGGTGACCGGTGTCACTCCGATCACGAATCCGAACCCGAAGCTGAAGTGGGAAGAGACGGCCCAGACGAACCTGGCGGTCGACTACGGGTTCCTCAATAACCGGCTCAACGGTAGCCTTGAATACTACGTCAAGAACACCCACGACCTCCTGCTCTTCGTCGATGTGCCCCAGCCCGCGGTTGTTGGACAGCGGCTCGAGAACGTCGGAAGGATCCAGAACAAGGGCGTCGAGATGTCCCTCGACGGACAGGTTCTCCAGCGCGGAAACCTGAACATGTCAGCGGGCTTCGTCTTCTCCCACGACAAGAATCAGGTCGTCGATCTCGGCGGCCGCACCTTCATTCCCACGTCGCTCGCGAGCGGACAGGGCCAATCGAATCAGTTCACGCAGCGTATCATCGCGGGCGAGCCACTGGGAACCTTCTTCGGGCCGATATTCACCGGGGTGAACTCGGCTGGACTGCAGCTGTTCAATCACTACACTGTTACACGTGACGCAAACGGACAGGAAACCAGTCGCGTGCTTGCCGGGCAGGTTACGGCCGCGGGGCTCACCGGCGATGACAATGTGATCCTCGGCAACGCGAATCCGAGTTACGGCCTCGGCTTTCACACCAACGGAAGCTGGAAGCAGTTCGACTTCAGCGTGTCTTTCCGCAGAGAGGCAGGCCAGAAGATTTTCAACAACACAGCCCTCGTTTACGCCACCAAGGGCAACGCGCTCCAGGACAAGAACTTCCTGGTGTCAGCCCTGAGCGATCCGACCAACATCCACGAGCCCGCGATCTACTCGTCGCGTTGGATCGAGGATGGGTCGTACACCCGCTTGCAGAACCTTACCGTTGGCTACACATTCGATCTACCGAGATTCATGGGTACGGCGAGGAATTCCCGTGTGTACATCTCGGGCGACAATCTGATTCTCTGGACCGGTTACTCTGGCTATGACCCG
>JAYWBE010000450.1:0-2972 GCA_043781715.1 Gemmatimonadaceae bacterium | reverse complement strand
GTTTCAAAGGGTTGTCACGCCCCTCTGAAGGGTCGCCTCAGGGGAAATTCGCGAGTATGTAATCGAGCTCGTATGAATGTTTGCCCGCGTTGATGTCGATTTTCATGGTGCCCTTCAGCCCCTCGAGTTGATCGGTGCCAGAATCGGGGACGACCGTGATGACCAGCGATGGCTCGCCGCGGTTCATCGCCCCCGTGTGCTGAAGGATGAACGACCCCTTTCGGCCCTTGAGCGATCCGGTCACCCATTCAATGGCGACGTAGCCCGCGGAATTCTTGATGATCGTGCCACCGGTAAGCATTTGACCCTTGCTGGTGCCATCCAGATCGCCGTGAAACTGCTTGTCGATCGACATCCTCCCCAACAGCTGGGTACCCGGGTCGTTGTCCATCGGCAACGGCTTGAGCGATACGTCGAAGATTCCGGTGGCGCGAGGCATTATGTCGATCTCCGAGGATTGGTGTTCGTGGCCGACTGGCTCACCAAGGCGCGCACCAGCCGGTTCCAGCCAGGATGCGACCTCTCGAGTGCCGCCGTCGCCCAGCCGCGCGCATCGCAAAGTCCGAGGGCCACGCCCGGCGACCGGCTCACGCCCATGTTGCAGTGCACCATCACGCGTTCGGCGTCCGGCCAATTGTCGAGGAACTCCGTGATCGCGCCTGCGTGGTCCTGCGCGAAGAGAATGTCCGATGGCTCGCCGCGCTGTGTAACGTCGTCGAAATTGAGCCTCAACACCGCCACGAACCGCGCCGAGACGTCGGCGGGCTCGGCGTCCGGATCCGAGATCGAGATGCAGATCTCTTTCAGACTCGGCTCGTAACGCTCGGCCTCTTCGCGTGACAGCACCACGAGCTCGGGAGCCGACTTTGCTGTCGGCGCGCGCCGATTTTTCGCCTTCCCGCGCACCTACTTTGCCTTGGGCGGCGGCCATGCTCCGAGAAGTTGTCGGACGGTGACGATCTGCGCGAGATGGTAGGAAGCGTGAGTGACGGCGACGAGGACGGTTCGCAGATAGGTCTGTCCGGTTCCGCGAGGGATTTTCGTCGTGAGATCCAGCTTGCTGTCGTTGGTAAAGCGCTCGAACGCCATTCGATCCTTCTTCCACCCCGAGACGCTCTCGTTCCATGCCTTATCGCCCGCCGGCGCGGCGGCGGGTGGCCAATAGTCGCCAGGCCATTTGAGCTTTTCCTCGTAATCCGGATTCTGGACGAAATCGAGCAGGTCGTGCTGGGTGATTCGAATGTGCTCGAGCAGCTCCCACGCCGAGTGAGGGAATCCGTTCGGTCGCTTGCCGCGGAGCTCGGGGGGGAGTCCCTTGAGCGCGTTCTCCAGCGACGAGTGCGCCTGCTCCCAATTCAGCGATGAGGCGACGATCGCGCGCCAGTCTTCCTTGTTACTCAATCGGAGCTCCGTGGATGAAGGTGACGACTGAATGTGATCGGCTCTTGCGCGATGGCGCCAGTCCTGACCAGTATTGCCCGCCGACCGCCAAATGAGGCCAATGAGCGACGATCGCCGCGAGCAGCACTCGAATAGGTGGCTGGGTCTCGTCCTGCGTGACGTTCAGTTCTGGGTGCCGGTGGCGGTGCTCGCCGCCGGACTTCTCGTGCTGCGCTGGATTTCTTGAGCGCGATCGGGACTGGGGAGTCTCGCGGCGCGGCGGAACCGGGCGCGCTGGACGCTCGTCGTCTTCGCACTCTTCAGAGTGTGGGAATGCTCTGCGGACTCACAGCCGGCGCATGGCTCGGTGCCGCCGAGGCGCCGACCAAGCTGGTGACCCTTGGGCTGTCTCCGGTGGTGATTTCGCTGAGCATGGTGATCGGTGTTTTTCTGGCGCGGTGGACGTTGCCGGCGCTGATCCAGGGAACGTCGTACGTCGCGGCAGATCTGCGCCAGGCGCCGCATCTCATCGTGTGGGCAGTGCTCGCGGGCTGTCTGTGGGCGGTCGCGAATACGCTCGCGATCTTCGCCGTACGCGATGTCGGACTCAGCATCGCGTTCCCGCTGTGGAACAGCAACAGCCTGCTCGGAATCATCTGGGGAATTCTCTTCTTCCAGGAGCTGAGGGGCGCGGATTGGCGCCGCTGGGTCGGGGTGCTTGGGGGCGCCACGCTCATGTTCGCCGGGGCGACCGCGCTGGCGATTGCATCCGCCGCGCAGGTACCGGCGCGCGATGCGGCCCGTGGGGTCGCCGCCGCGCTAGGCGCCGGTGTGCTGTGGGGCACGATGTACATCCCCTACCGCAAGGCCTATCTCACGGGGATGAGTCCGCTCTCCTTCATCACGTTCTTCACAGTTGGAGAGCTGGGGATGATGACGGCGCTTGCCGTCACATACTCGGGCGGCGTGAGTCCGCTCTGGAGCCAGCTCTCGGGCGCGCGCCACGTGCTCTTCTGGCTTTTGGCCGGTGGTTTCGTGTGGGTCGTCGGAGATCTGTTTCAGCAGTACGCGGTCAAGTACGCGGGGATCACGCGCGGCATTCCTCTCTCGAACACGAATCAGCTGTGGGGACTACTATGGGGGATTCTAGTTTTCGGCGAGCTGCGCGGTGCTTCCCATTCGGTGTTGGCACAGGTCATCGGCGGCTCGATCGTGATGGCGGTCGGCGCCGGGGTCATCGCGCTTTCGTCGGTGAGTCGGAGCGAGCACGTGAGCTGGCAAAAGGCGGCAGCGAGCGAGGGCGCGCGTTACGGAGTCGATCCAGAATACACGCGATCGCGAATCGCGGGCGAGGACGCGGGCTCGATCGTCCGCGGTCGGACATGGATAGACTGGCTCGTGGTGGGCGTGGCGACGGCGACGATCATCGGTTTTGCGCTGGTGGCCCGCGCGCCGCAGCTCGCGGTCGCATGGGGGTGGGCAGCCGTGCTGGTGATCGTGACGCTCGGAATGCTGTCGGTAGCGGGCGTGTCGCTCTGGAGGGCGACGCGATTTAACTGAGCGGGTCGAGTCGCGACTAGCGCTTTCCGCCC
>JAYWBE010000449.1:0-2974 GCA_043781715.1 Gemmatimonadaceae bacterium | reverse complement strand
ACGTGAATATCGCGACGATCGACAGCACCGGCTTTGATAGTGGCCAGAAAATCGTGAAGAGGATGCGCGGCTCGCTCATTCCGTCCATGCGTGCCGAGTCGATGAGAGACTGCGGGATCTGGAGAAAGAACTGTCGCAGCATCAGAATGGCTGTCGCGTTGAAGAGGTACGGCACGATGAGCGCCGTATAGGTGTCGATCCATCCGAGCTGCACGATCAGCGTGTACAGAGGAATCAGCGTCAGCTGGCCGGGGACCAGCAGCACTGCGATCACCGCCGCGTTGAGCGCGGGGCGGCCGCGGAAGTTGAGGCGCGCCATCGCGTACGCCGTCATGGAACCGAACACCAGCACCGCGAGCGTAATCGTCGTCGCCACGAAGGTGCTGTTGAGGAGCGCGCGTCCGAAGGGGGCGCGTGCCCACATGGTGCGGTAGTTGTCGAGGGTGATATGGTCCGGTATCAGCGCCAGCGTTCCGAACTCCTCACGAGGTTTGAGCGTGCTGGAAGCCATCCAGAGGAAGGGATAGATGAAGGTCAGTGCCGCGAGAGCCAGCCCCGCATACAAACCGATCCGGCGGAGAATCTTCACAGCGCCTCGGCCTTGCCGATCACGCGGCGCTGGATGAGGACCACCGCGCCGATGATCAACGCCAGCGCCACGCCGATCGTGGCGGCGTAACCCATCTTCTGGTACGCAAACGCATTGTTGTACAGGTAGAGCACGACGGAGTACGTGCGCCGAAGCGGGCCGCCTCCAGTCATAATGTAGGGCTCGATGAACAGCTGGAAGCCGTTGATGGTCGAGAGCGTCACCACGAGAATGGTCTGTGGCAGAAGCGAAGGCAGTGTCAGATACCGGAAGCGCTGCCACGCGGATGCGCCTTCGATCTCGATCGCTTCCTGGCAGCTCCGCGGGATGTACTGCAATCCAGCCAGGTAGATGATCACGTAGAACCCGACGTTTTTCCACGTGACCATCACGGCAATCGCGGGCATGGCCGTGTTGGGATCGGTGAGCCAGGACACGGGCGTCAATCCGATGCGGACCAGCAGCTTGTTGATCAGTCCGACGTCGGTGGCGTAGAGATTACTCCAGAGGATGGCGACCACGGCGCCGGAGATCACCACGGGAAGGAAAAACGCGGCCCGCCAGAAACCGCGTATCACTAGTTTCCGATTGAGTGCCAGTGCGAGAGCGAGCGCGGTCACGATCTGTAATGGCACGTGTATGCTGAGGAAGACGAACGTATTCGCGACGGCGCGCCAGAAGCGCCCATCGCTCGCCAGCAGCCTTACATTATCGAAGCCGGCAAAGGATGGGGCAGTCACGAGATCCCATCGGAGAAAGACAAGCACGAGCGCGAACACGACCGGATACGCCGCGAATACGAGCAGGAAGACGGCATAGGGTGCCGCCAGCAATGAGCCCGACCGCTGCTCAGCGCGCATTCAGGACCTTCCTCGCTTCGGCGGCCGCCCGTGCCAGTGCCTGCCGCACTGGGACTTTGCCGTAGACGGCGGCCTCCTCGTACGCTTCCGAGATGAGGTCGAATATCTCGACCACGTCGGGATCCACATCGATGTCGCGCGTCCGCTCGACATACTTCGCATAGGTTGAGAGCGTGGGCCAGGTCCGGAGAGAAACCGTGAAGCGAGGATCGGTCGCAAGTCCGCGGCGATAGGGCAACTGGCTGGCTTCCTCCAACAACAGGCGATCGGCTGCCGGCGATGTGAGATATGCGACGAAGCGCGCCGCCTCGTCAGGGTGCCTTGTCGTCGAGAAGATGGCGATGCTGCGTAGATCAGCGAAGGCGAAGCGATGTTCAGGATCCGTCCCATCCGGCGCCGGCACGGGCACGACGTCGAAGCGCAAGCCACGAACTTTCAGCTCGTTCAGCTCCTTAAGGAACCACGGTCCGATGATCTTCATCGCGACGGTTCCATCAATAAATGGATCGCGCCCTATCGCGAAGTTCGAGTGGGGCAGCCCGCCTTCCGCGAATCCGCGTCGCAACACCTCGAGCGCCGCCACCGCCGCATCGTTTTCGAAGATCACCTTTCCGTCCACCACCAGCGTTCTGCCACCGGAGCCGGCGAGATACAGCGGGTAGAAATCGTAGAAGCGCTCGTACCAGGTCGTCTTGAGCGTGGCCCAAAGCGCCCATCGATCGGTGCGGCCATCGCCGTCGGTATCGCGTGTGAGGCGCCTGAAGGCATCGAGAAGCTCGCTCTGCGTGCGTGGAGGGTGGACCCCGGCCGCCGCCAGCAGATCGACGTTGTACATCAATAACATTGGATTCGTCTTCCAGGGGAACGCGTAGATCCCGCTGTCCGGCAGCCGGAGCGACGCGAGCATCGCCGGGTTGGTGCGCTCCTTCAGTCGCGCCGACGTCGCGACGCGGTTGTCGAGGCGCACGACGCCTTTGGCCCGGACCAGCCGTGCCAGCAGGGCGGAGGAGACGTTCGAGCTCACATCCGGAGTCGCCTTGGCGACGATCGCGGCGAGTAGAACTTCTTCGGAAGAACGACCGGCCGGCAATGGCTGCACACGCACCTGAACGCCGGGGTTCTCCGCGTTCCACTGCGCCGTGAGCCGCATGGCTAGTCGTGTTTCAGGGGGATTTGCAGCGGGCCAGTAGGTCAGTGTGATTGGCGGGCTGGCCCTTCTCGACGCGGCGCTCCCTGTATCGCTGCCGACCTCAACGTCTTCGGCGATCTCCACGCCTGACGGCCCTCGGCGAAGCGTTAGACGCTCTCCACCGGGCCCCACGTACTCACGCTGACCCGGAACCCTGGTCAGCGATGCCGAGAGCTCACCGACCAGCCGATAGTGCAGGTATTCCGCCGCATCGGGGCTACCGGTAACACGGTGGAGGGCCAGCAGCGCCTCGATCGTCGACTCAGCTCCGGAATTTCGGTTGACCTTGATTGGCGAGGGGCCGTCGATGCCGTCGAAAGTCCTACCGGTCTTCTC
>JAYWBE010000448.1:0-2985 GCA_043781715.1 Gemmatimonadaceae bacterium | reverse complement strand
CAGCTGGGAGCACAGAACCCGGTCCCACCCACAGGCACCATCACCGGCCGAGTCCTCGACGCAGGGTCGCAGCAGCCTGTCGCTGATGTCAGCGTCTTTGTCGAAGGCACCCGCCGCGGAGCTGTCTCGGGTCCGGACGGTACATTCACCATCGGCGGCGTCCCCTCCGGGTCGCAGACCGTTCGTGCCCGACGCATCGGGTTCGGCGCACCGGTCCAGGTCGTCATCGTCCCCAACGGCGGCGCGGTCACTGTAATCTTCGCTCTCGACCGCAAAGCGGCCGTCCTCGAGGAAGTCGTAACGACCGGTTACGGCCAGCAACGACGACTCGCGATTACCGGCTCGGTGCAGCAGATCGACGCCGACCAGGTCCATACCGCCGTGCCGACGAACGTCACAAACCTCATCGAGGGCCGCGCAACTGGCGTCCAGATCACGCAGAACAGCGGTGAGCCCGGGGCCGGCGCGCAGATTCTCATCCGCGGCGGAACCTCGATCAGCGCCAGCAACGAGCCACTGTACGTGCTCGATGGCATTCCGATGAGCAGCGAACAATCGCTCGAGCCCGCCGGTTTCGGAATCGGTGGCGCCCCGCCGCTCCCACGCAATCCGATGAATACCCTCAACCCGTCGGACATTCAGTCGATCACGATCCTCAAGGACGCCGCGGCATCCGCGATTTACGGCGCCCGCGCAGCGAACGGAGTGATCCTGATCGAGACGAAGAAGGGCACGGCGGGCGGGCCTACTATGGAGTACGAAGTCCAGGCCGGCATGTCGTCGCCGAAAAACCACCTGAACGTTCTCAGCGGTGCGGCTTATAAATCGTTCATCCAGAGCCAGGTTGCTGCCGGAAACGTTTCGGCGGCTGCTCTCGCGGGTGAGGGAAGTTCCAACACCAACTGGGAAGACGCTCTCCTCCGAAACGCTGCCACGATCAATCACAATCTCTCCTTCGCCGGTGGCTCCGCCCAAACGTCCTACCGTGCGTCGCTGAACTTCTTCGATCAGCAAGGCATCGTGATCAACAACGGGATGAAGCGGTATCAGGCCCGTATCAACGGCACGCACCAGGCGATCGATGGAAGGCTGCGCCTCGGACTCAATCTCACCGGCGCCCACATCATCAACGACTATCTCCCTTACGAGGAGAACGGCGGATTCGAAGGCGGCGTGTTCATCAACATGGTGAACTTCAATCCGACGCACCCGGTCACGGTGACGGATCCCGTAACCGGAGTCACCACCTATTACGAGATCGGACCCGGATCCCAGTCGGTGCGCAACCCCGTGGCGCTGGCGAATCAGGTTCAGGACAAGGGCACGTCCGACCGGACGCTCGGCAACATTGCAGCCGACTACGACCTTTTCTCGAATCTCACCGGAAGGGTGAATATTGGCGTCGACCGCAGCGCGGGCGATAACAACTTCTATCTCCCGCGGGCCAGCGCAGCGGGTGCACAGTTCCAGGGTCTGGCGCAACGGCAGAACCGTGACAACACAGTCAAGACCATCCAGACCCTTCTTACGTTTCACCCGACCCTCGCGTCCAGCCGCGAATTCGACCTGGTCGGCGGTTACGAATACAACGAAACCATCCTCAATGAGTTCGGGGTCCAGACCCGGCAGTTCCTCACCGATGCGTTCGGCTTCAACAGCCTCGGCAGCGGAAACTTGCTCGAGACCCCGTATTCGTTCAAAACAGAGAGCCGTCTCGCATCGTTCTTCGCCAGGGCCAACCTCGGTCTGGCCGAGAAGTATTTCCTGACCTACTCGGTTCGGCGCGACGGATTCTCCGCGTTCGGAGAGGGGAACAAGTGGTCGGTCTTCCCGGGCATCTCCGGGTCGTGGCGCCTCAGTCAGGAGTCGTTCATGCGGGACCGGACTCCATTCTCGGAGCTGCGTCTTCGAGCCAGTTGGGGCAGGCAGGGCAATCCTGGTGTAGCGCCCTATTCGTCGCTGATTCTTCTGGCGGCCGACGGCGGCTCGCGCTACGCATTCGGCGATCAGCCGGTTACAGGTGTGACCCCGATCACGAATCCGAACCCGAATCTGAAATGGGAAGAGACGGCGCAGACGAACCTGGCGCTCGACTACGGGTTCCTCAATAACCGGCTCAACGGTAGCCTTGAATACTACGTGAAGAACACCCACGACCTCCTTCTCTACGTCGATGTGCCCCAGCCCGCGGTCGTTGGACAGCGGCTCGAGAACGTCGGAAGGATCCAGAACAAGGGCGTCGAGATGTCCCTCGACGGTCAGGTTCTCCAGCGCGGAAACCTGAACATGTCGGCGGGCTTCGTCTTCTCCCACGACAAGAATACGGTCGTTGATCTCGGCGGCCGCAGCTTCATTCCAACGTCGCTCGGGAGCGGACAGGGCCAATCGAATCAGTTCACGCAGCGCATCATTCCTGGCGAGCCACTGGGAACGTTCTTCGGGCCCATATTCACCGGTGTCGGGAGTAACGCCGCCGATACGACGACGTTCGGCAAGCAGCTCTTCAATCACTATACGGTTACCCGTGACGCCAATGGTCTGGAAACTAGCCGGGTTCTCGCAGGCCAAGTCACCTTCGCTGGTCTGACTGGGGATGACAATGTGATCCTCGGCAACGCGAATCCGAGTTACGGCCTCGGATTTCGCACCAACGGAAGCTGGAAGCAGCTCGATTTCAGCGTGTCTTTCCACAGAGAGGCAGGCCAGAAGATCTTCAATAACACAGCTCTCGTTTACGCCACCAAGGGCAACGCACTACAGGACAAGAACTTCCTGGCATCAGCTCTGAGCGACCCGACCAACATCCATGAGCCGGCGGTCTACTCCTCCCGCTGGATCGAAGATGGATCGTACACGCGCTTGCAGAACCTTACTGTTGGATACACTTTCGATCTACCGAGATTCATGGGTACGGCGAGGAATTCCCGTGTGTACATCTCGGGCGACAATCTGATTCTCTGGACCGGTTACTCTGGCTATGACCCG
>JAYWBE010000447.1:0-9120 GCA_043781715.1 Gemmatimonadaceae bacterium | reverse complement strand
CTCCGCTCTGGAACCGGTTAGGAGCGCTACTGTTCAGTCGTGGTGAGCCGTTTTACAACTTCCAGGGTCTCAGGCAGTACAAGGAGAAATTCGGCCCGATATGGGAGCCGAGGTACCTCGCATCGCCGGGCGGAATGGTGCTGCCAAGAATTCTTACGAACATTGCGTCGCTGATCTCGGGCGGACTCGCTGGAGTGGTGTCAAAGTGAGGATCCGCGTGCTGTTCGCTCTGCTCGCGGTCGGCGCGCTCGGCTGCGCGCCCGCGCACTCCGCGTACATCCCGCGCGATCCGGAGCTCCAGCGGGAACCTCTTTACTTCTATCCGGGGGTTGGAACATCGCGGCACCCCAAGGCCGGCGTCTTTTTCCTCGGCAACGACCTCGGATTCTGGGAGCCGCACCAGAAGCTGGCCGAGCGTCTTGCCGCGCACGGTTACGCCGTCGTCGGCTTCGATGTGAAGAAGTTTCTCGACGGTCTTCCCGATTCGGCGCTTCTGCGTGACAGCATTCTCGTGCACGATCTTCCGGGCCTGGTTGAGCGCTCCCTTCATGAGCTCGGAGCGGACTCAGTGCCTATCGTCATCGCGGGACATTCGTTCGGCGCCGACCTCGCGCTCTGGGCGGAGGCGAACGCACGACTTCCAGGCGTCGTCGGAGTGCTCGCGCTCGGCCCTACCAAAAGAGATCATCCAACCGTCACGCTCAAGGATCAGATGAACTCCGGCGAGCCGACCGAGCCGGGCAGCTTCGCCGTCGATGAGCAGATCCGCAATATCCCGGCAAAGGTTCGTATCGCTCTTATGCGCGGCGCGAGCGACAAGGAGCGAAAGTCGGATCCCGATTTCATCGCGGCGGGCGGCGCGAGAATGAGCTATACCGTGATCCCATTCGCGTCGCACTCGCTCAAGTCGCTCGTTATCGCGGGGCCGATGATAGAGCGCGCTCTCGATCGTCTGGTGGGCCAGTAGCCCGCAGCACGGGCGCGCGTCTCGCAGGCCACCGATGCAACGCTCCGCGCCTAGAGTTTCAACCTCGGCCGCCTGACGCCGCGACCGCCTTGTCGGCCTCGACAGAAATCTCCCGCATGTCTTGCGGGTTCATCGCGCGGACGACGGTCAGGATCGCGGCAAGCAGCGGCACCGCCACGAGCAGGCCGAGGAACCCGAACAGGAGCGCCATCAGCGCCTGAATTCCGAGAGTGAGCGCCGGGGGAATGTTCACTCCGTGCTTCATGAGAACAGGCACCAGCAGGTGATTCTCGACGAACTGGATCACGAAGTACCCGACCGCGACCACGAGCGCCTTGTGGGGCGAGTCTATGAACGCCATCGCGATCGCCGGGATCGCGGCGAAGATCGAGCCGATGATTGGAATGAACTTCAGAATTCCAGCGAGAATTCCGAGCGGCAGCGCGGCCTTCACGTGGAGCACGAACAGGAAGACCGTCGTCACGGCGCCGATCAGGAGCATCGCGATGAGCTGAGTCACCAGCCATCTCCTGAGCGTCGTCGCGAGGCTCGCGAGCGTGAGTGCCGCTCTATCACGCTGGCGCGGCGGAAAGAGCTCGAGCAGCCCGCCGTGATAGAGCGCCGGATCGACGCCGATGTAGGCGGCGATGAAGAGGACGAGCATGAACGCGCCGGTCATCGTGAAAGTCGAGGTGAGTACGCGGAGGAACGAGTGCTGGGCGCCGCTGACCTGTTTGGTGATCTCGCGGCGAAGATTCCCTCCGGCCGCCACTGTGTCCGCGCGAGTCGCCGGTTTGCGGACGTGGGCGCCGGCGGCAGCCGCCGTCAGCGGGTCGGTGGCAGTCGAATCGGTGACGACGACGGGCGCAAGTGTCGCATCATTCGGAGCGGGGCGCTGTGCAAGGGCGGTGTGCAGGGTGTCGCTGCTCTCCGCGTTGAACAGGAGCCCCAGCACGCCGTTCGCGCGGTGTCCGAGCCAGGCGTCGATCTTGTCCGTCGCTTCCGGGAGACGCTCCTGAAGCTCTTTTGATTGGGCGCGAAGAATCGGCGCCATTCCGGTGGCGCCGGCGGTCAGGAGACCGAGGAAGACGGTAAGGATTACGGCAACGCCGAGGGCGCGCGGGACCCTTCGCTTCTCGAACCAGTCGGCTCCCTGAGCGAGGGGCAGGCCGAAGAGGACGCCGAGGAAGAAGAGGAACACGACGGGGTGCGCGATCCAGAGGAGCCGCACCATGATGTAGAAGCCGAAAATCAGCGCGAGAACGCGCACGACGTCCCGCGTTGGTAGCCGGATCGGTTGGCGTGAATCCATGACTAGATGCTAAGCCATACTTGTGCCCGTCGCGAGTTTCGCATCGCGCATTCTTAGCCTGTGTGGCCGGTCATGTTCGCCGGAAGTTACGCCGCCGCTACGTGGGTCACCGGTACGGCGGAGGGGATCCTCTTCGGCACCCTGCCCGCAAGCGGGCACCCGCGCTCGCTTGGTCGGAGCGCCGAGTGCAGCTCGGCATCGTCGCATTTCACGAAGGAACGCTTCGCGCCTCCACGCGGTGTGTCGTGGCTGCCGCGCAAAACCGACAGCGCGCGCCCGAATGGATCTCGATGGGGAGGCGCCGAGGGGTGTCCTCTGAAGGAGCGGCCGCAGCCAGCGCTGCTGCCAGGCGGCGCGGTGCAGCGAGCCGCAAGGCGACGCTGCAGGCGAGAGCTCCTGAAGAGGATACTCCGCGCCGACCAAGCGAGATGGTCCATAAGAAAGTATGCACCACGATGCCGGCCAGACTTGACCGGCGCGTGCAGTGCGATAGGTTCAATCCCATATGCTGCGCGGATACCGAATGCTTACGTGTTGTTGGACAGACCCTCGCAAACGAGAGGAGCTTAGCATTTCGCGCGCGTCAAACGAACATGCATAGCTAAGAGCGCAACGCTCACGCAGGCCCGCAGCAAGGCCGCGCCTCTCGACGAGACGCGGCCTTTTTCTTTTTCTCGTTTTTTCGACCTCAGCGCCGAGGGGATGAATGCCCGCAACACCCGATGGACCGATCGCGATCTACTACGAGCACCCCGACTGGTTCAGGCCACTCTTCGCCGAGCTTGACCGGCGGCGGGTTCCGTACGTGCGAGTGGACGCCTCGGCGCACTCGTACGATCCGTCCGAGCGCCAGTCTCCATATTCGATGGTCTTCAACAGGGCGAGCCCGTCCGCGTACCTGCGCGGCCACGCGCAAGTCACCTTTCACACGCTCAGCTGGCTGCGGCACCTGGAGCGCATCGGCGTTCCCGTCGTGAACGGATCCGCGCCCTATGAGATGGAGACTTCCAAGGCGCTCCAGCTCGACATCCTCGACGAGCTGGGCCTCCCGTATCCGAAAGCAAAGGTGATCAACAACGCGTCACTCGCTCCTCGAGCCGCGCAAGGTCTCCGCTTCCCGGTAATCGTGAAAGCAAATGTGGGCGGCAGCGGCGCCGGCATCACCCGCTTCGACAATCCTGAGTCTCTGGCGGAGGCAGCGAAGGCGGGAACGATCGACCTGGGCCTCGACAGGGTCGGCCTCGTCCAGGAATTGGCGCCGCTTCACCACGGACACATCACCCGCGTCGAGGTTCTCGACGGAAAGTTTCTCTACGCCATTAACGTTTATCCGGCCGAGGATTCTTTCAATCTCTGCCCAGCCGACATCTGCCAGACCACCGACGGCCAGCAACTGTCGCGCACCGCGTGCGCGGTCGATGCCAAGCAGAACGGCATGCGAGTCGAGCAGTTCAAACCGGCGCGCGAGATTATCCGCGAGGTCGAGCGAATCGCCGCCCGGGTTGAGCTCGACGTCGGAGGCATCGAGTACCTGATCGACGATCGCGACGGCCGTCACTACTTCTACGACATCAACGCGCTGTCGAATTTCGTCGCGGATGCGCGGAACGTGATCGGATTCGATCCGTTCGAGCGCCTGGTCGACTACCTGGTCGAGCGAGTCCTCAACTCCTCCCTTGGTGGCGCGGAAGCGGACGCCATCGGAACGGATGGAACAGCGGCGGCGGCGGCCGCGGGAGCGGTCTGATGCGGTACGGATACTGGCTCCCCGTTTTCGGCGGCTGGCTGCGCAACGTCCCCGACGAAGACATGAGCGCGACCTGGGACTACGCGAAACGCCTCGCCCAGCGCAGCGAGCAGATCGGCTACGACATCACGCTGATCGCCGAGCTGTTCATGAACGACATCAAGGGAATCGATGCGGATTCGCTCGAGGCGTGGTCCACCGCGGCGGCGCTCGCGGCGGTGACGGAGAAGCTGGAGCTGATGGTCGCGGTGCGCCCGACTTTTCACGAGCCGGCGATCTTCGCCAAACAGGCGGCGAACATCGATCACATCTCGGGCGGACGCCTCGCACTCAACGTCGTCTCGTCGT
Organism: Gemmatimonadaceae bacterium; assembly: GCA_043781715.1. Lineage (GTDB taxonomy): Bacteria > Gemmatimonadota > Gemmatimonadetes > Gemmatimonadales > Gemmatimonadaceae > UBA4720. The sequence continues at coordinate 4,746 of JAYWBE010000447.1, read as the reverse complement.
GGTGGAAGGACGAAGCCAGGCGCTACGGCATCAACTTCGAGGAGCACGACGACCGCTACGCGCGCACCGACGAATGGCTACGCGTCGTGAACGGAGTGTGGACGGAGCCGCGGTTCAGCCATGCGGGCAGCCACTACAAGGTCGAGGAGACGATCCTCGAGCCAAAGCCGTTCCAACGCCCGAGGCCTACGATCTACGCCGGTGGTGAGAGCCCGGCCGCCAAGGAGCTGATATCGCGCACGTGCGACGCGTACGTGATGCACGGCGATCCCGCCGACCGCGTTGCCCCCAAAATCTCCGACATGCGCGCGCGGCGCGAAGCCATTGGGTTAGGCCCGATGCAATACGGCGTCGCCGCCTACGCCGTCGTTCGCGATACCGAGGAGGAGGCACAAAGGGAGCTCGCGCGGATAACGAACGTGCAGCCAGGGACGCCGGGTTATCAGAACTACCAGGACTGGATCTCCCACACGGCACTCGAGCAGCAGGTAAGCCTCGAGGACTACTCGGTCTCGAACCGCGGCCTTCGCGCGGGTCTCGTTGGAACGCCCGAAAAGGTCGCCGATCGCATCCGGGATCTGGAATCAGTAGGGGTGGATCTGCTGCTGCTTCAGTTCAGTCCGCAACTCGAAGAGATGGAGAGGTTCGCTGAGACGGTCATGCCACTCCTGGAATGTGCAGCGTCTCGTTCGCGGAGCGGCGACTGGCATCCACAAAACCGAGGCAGGGAGCTGTAGGCGAACTACGCTGTTAGGCTGGGAGCTTTCATATAGGCGTGTTAGTTCCGCGCAAATCTGAGTTTCGGGCGCATCGAATTGGTGCTCGGTGCGGCGAACTCATTCCGCGGAATCTCAAACGCCATCAGAACAGCTCCCGGCCTTTCAGCTGCCAGGCGATCGGCTCCCTGCTTCGGTTTTGTGGTGACAAGCGAGCTCCGCGCACTCTACGCCGAACCAAACAACTCCCCTTGCCTCGCCCGGATGGTCCGGTAGCACTCGCACGCCACTTTCTCGAGGCCTACGCGGTCGACCACGGTGATGTTGCCGCGGCCATGCGCGATGAGGCCGGCTTTCTCCAGAACGCCCACCGCCACCGTCACGCCCGGCCGCCTTACTCCCAGCATCTGGGCGAGGAATTCCTGCGTAAGGTCGAACTGGTTGCGCCCGACCCGGTCCTCCGACATCAGCAGCCAGCGCGCGGCCCTCTGGTCGATGACATGGAGTCTGTTGCACGCCGCCGATTGCGAGACAGTCTCGAACACGAATTGGCTGTAGCGATGCAGCAGCCCGTCGAGACCTTCGAACTCCCGGGTCAGCTGAAGGAAATCATCCGTGGCGACGCGCCTCGCCTCGCCTGATATCTGACCGATCGCCTTGAGCCGCGACGAAGAGATGCCGTGAAAAACCGCCATCCCCACGAATCCATCGTTCCCAACGGTCATCGCCTCGACCGCGTCGCCATCTTCCATCTGGGTAACGAGCGAGATCACGCAGTTGTCCGGGAAGTAAGCAAAGGGAATTGGCTCATTCCTCTGGAAAACGATTTCCTCGGATTCGATTGTCACCATCTCGCACCGCTCGAGCACCCCTTCCAGCTCATTCGGAGGCAGAAGATTCAGAATCTTGTTCCGAGTGCGGGCCGCCGATGCGCGCTTAGGGGGCGACCCTTCCCGATGGACGGGACTTGCCGCCTGAATCGATTGAGCTGTCATAAAGTGCCGGAAACCGCCCCCATCGGGACGTGGTGAGATTTCAGGACCGCGACGATCAGCGACGAGGGTAAATCCTGGTGGGCATGGCCGATTTCGCAAATACCGAACCGTCTTTCGGTGCCTCTCTAAAAGCCCTTCGGTGCCTCTCGAAACCCCCTGCGGCGGCCGGCGGAACGTCGCTCGCCGTGGCCTCGGCTCCCGTCGCCTCTTGGGTGTTATCTTCGGAGGGTCAGAACAGTCATTTAGACGGCCGGCCATCTATAGAGCAGCAGGACCTGAAGCGCCCCCGAAGTGCCCCACTGGAAGACATGACGATACCTGCTGACCCGCAGCCCAACGAGCGAAAATTCCGCTTCAAGGACGAGTGGTTGGTCGCCCTCGTTGGGACCATGCCAGGCGTCACGCCCGAGTTGATCAAGCGTTGGCGCTTTCAGCAGAAGCCGTACGTTGCGCAGGCCCTCATTGACGGCGACGTCCTGTCGTTCAAGGAGATCGCCGAAGTCGTCAAGGAAGCCTTCAGAATCGACTACGTCGATCTGAATCCCAGCGAAATCGACAAGAACGCGATGCAGATCCTGCCTGAGAAGCTTTGCCGGGAGCACAACGTGCTGCCCGTAAAAGTCGACAGTCGCATGGTGTGGCTCGCAATGGCCAACCCGCTCGACCAGGAAGCGATCCAGCGCGTGAGCTGGGCGACGAGTCGCGAGGTGACGCCGCTGTTCTGCCCGCCTGGGCAGCTCGACAAGCTGGTCTCGGACACGCTCCGCCCCGATGCGATGATCTACGGACTGATCGAGAAGCTCGACCAGGCCGTCGGCGTCGAGCAGATCAAGGAGGAGGAGCAGAACGAAGCCGCGTTACTGCGCGTGCACGCGCCGGTCATCAAGCTCGTTGACGCGATCATCGCCAACGCGATCAAGCTCCGCGCTTCCGACATCCATATCGAGCACGACGAGACGTCAACCCTGGTGCGCTTCCGCATCGACGGCCTGCTGAAGAACATCATGGTGCTCCCGCGCTTCATCGGCGTCGGCCCGGTCGTCTCGCGCATCAAGATCATGTCCGACCTAGACGTCGCCGAGCGCTTCCGCCCGCAGGACGGTCGCGCGAAAGTGCGGGTGGGCGGAGAAGAGGTGGCGCTCCGCGTCTCCGTCCTTCCGACGCGCGTCGGCGAAAAGGTCGTGATGCGTCTTCTCCATGAGAAGGCGGTGCAAGTTTCGATGGGAACGCTCGGCTTCATGCCGGGAGTGCTCGAGAGATTCAAGGCGCTGCTCATGCGGGAGCAGGGAATTTTGCTCGTGACCGGTCCGACGGGCTCCGGAAAGACAACGACCCTCTACGCCGCGCTCAACACGCGTCGCGGGGAATCCGTGAACATTGTCACGGTGGAAGACCCGGTCGAATACCGCTTGAGCGGCGTCAACCAGGTGCAGGTGAATGAGAAGCAGGGCCTCACGTTCGCCGGAGTGCTGCGCTCGGTGCTGCGTCAGGATCCGGACGTGCTGCTCGTCGGAGAAATCCGCGACCAGGAGACAGCCAACATCGCGTTCCAGGCCGCGATGACCGGACACCTCGTGCTCTCCACGCTGCATACGAACGACGCGATCGGCGCGATCCCGCGTCTCTCCAACATCGGTGTCGAGCCGTTCAGAGTCGCGGCGGGTCTCATCGGCGTCACCGCCCAGCGTCTCGTCCGCAAAGTCTGTCCACACTGCCGGTACGAGGCTCCGATCGAGGAGCTGCACCCGATGATTCGCGCGGCGCAGCAGCGCGTGTACGGAACGGCGAGGCACGTGAAGGCGACCGGGTGCGCCGAGTGCGGGTTCACTGGTTACACGGGACGTCTTCCGATCATCGAGTTTCTCGAGATCACGCCGGAGATTCGCGGCATGATCACGATCGGCAAATCTGCCGACGAGATCCGCTCGCACGCACTGCGATCCAACGCTCTGCACACGTTCGACGCCGATGCGCTCTGGCACATCGCCGAAGGCGACACCACCGCCGAGGAAGTAATTCCCTACACGGAGTTCGAGCGTCGCCGGACTCCGCGCGCCAACACGCCGCGCGTTTCCGCTGAATATGTTCCCGAGCTCGACGCGGACGGAGTGGCGAAGCCATCGAGAGTCCTGCTGGCGGTCAGCGACAAGGCAGATCGCGTGCGTTTCAACGACATCCTGGTGGAAGCCCGCTTCTCCGTGCAGATCGCCAACGACGGGGCGGCCGCGCTCGGCATTCTGGCGCAGGATCCGCCCGACGCGCTGGTCGTCGCGCTCAAGCTTCCGATCCTCGACGGACGGCAGGTCGTGCACGCGGCGCGCACGGTCGTCGGCCTGGTGGACATGCCGATCATCGTCGTGGCGCCGGCAGGCTCGGAGAGCGAGACCAACGATCTGCTGTCGCAGGGCGTGGACGATGTCCTGCACGACCCGATCGATGCCGCGCGCTTCCGAGCGCGCGTCACGATGGTGATGAGAAGCCGCGGACTGTGGTCGGAGACGGAGGAAGTAATGCGCCCGCTCATCCCTCAGGACGAGGCGGAGCGGCTGGTGGAGTTCCGCCTGAGCGGTGCCGCCATCGAGTCGCCACCAGAGGAGCGCTTCGACAAGATCAGCCGCATGGCTCAGCGCGTGTTCACCGTTCCCTTCGCGGGCATTTCGTTCGTCGAGGGCGACCGCCAGTGGTTCAAGTCGAGGCAGGGCCTTCCCATCCCCGACAGCACCCGCGACCACTCCTTCTGCGGCCACGCGATCAACGGCGACGAAATCTTCGTCGTGGAAGACGCGGTGCTCGATCCGAGGTTCGCCGAGAATCCCCTGGTGCTCGAGGAGCCGCACATCAGGTTCTACGCGGCCCAGCCGGTGAAGGGACCGGGTGGCCACAACGTCGGGACGCTCTGCATCATGGACAAGGTGCCACGCGAGTTCGGCGACGAGGACCGCGAGTCGCTGCGCGACCTGGGCGAGATGGTCGAGAAGGAACTTCGCGCCAAGGCGCGGATAAAGGCCGTTGCACCTCCCGACTAACATCTCGGC
>JAYWBE010000446.1:0-3006 GCA_043781715.1 Gemmatimonadaceae bacterium | reverse complement strand
GCACCAGAAACTTGGCAAGTGTCCCGGCGACGAGGCCGAGAACAATCCAATAGAGCCAGAGCGGCAAACCCTTTACCTGCGTGAAGCGGGTGCTGCCTTACGGAACGCGCGGCGCGCCGCGGCCCTTCGTCGCCATGCGATAAATCCACAGGAGGACGAGCGCGCCGATGACAGCGAGAATAATGCTCTGGATTGAAAATCCGTTCAGTCCCACGCCTGTGAGCATGTTTCCGAGGAAGCCACCAATGAATGCACCCACGATTCCGATGATCATGGTAACGATGATGCCGCCGGGGTCGTTGCCCGGCATGATGGCCTTGGCGATCGCGCCCGCGATTAGGCCAAGAACGATCCATGCGAGAATTCCCATCTTCCCTCCAGTATGGGTCTAACGTCAGCCGACAGAATGGAACTTCGGTGCCTGCAAAGGTGCAACCCGCGTACCATAGGTGGTTACCGTGGCGCCGCACCTTCAACCCGGCTAGCATACGGCTGAATGACTGCTCCCGCAACTCAGACGCACGAAGACGACGTACTCGGCAAGGCGTACGACCGCAAGCTGATGGGTCGCTTGCTGATCTACACTCGCCCGTACCGCGCCCTGATGTACGGCGCATTTGCGCTTCTGTGCGTCGAGGGCGGCGTTCAGGTCGTCGGGCCCCTGCTCACCAGGCGGGTGATCGACGTCGCCGTGCCCGCGCGCGACATGCACGTTGTGGCCGCTTGCACCGCATTCCTGTTCCTCGCCCTGGTGGCCGAATTCGTCACATCGTACGGCCAGACCTGGCTCACCAGCCTTCTCGGGCAGCGAGTCATGCGCGATTTGAGGATGGAGATCTTCGAGCACCTGCAGCGGCTCTCGGTGTCGTTCTTCGACCGGAATCCGGCGGGCCGGCTGATCACGCGCGTGACGTCAGACGTCGAGACGCTGAATGAGCTCTTCACCTCTGGCGTCGTCTCGGGCCTGGGAGATCTCTTCACTCTGGTAGCGATCAGCGTCGCCATGCTGATCATGGATTGGCGCCTCGCGCTGGCCTCGTTTGCCGTCATTCCATTCGTGGTGATGGTATCGGGACTGTTTCGAAAGGGCGTGCGCGATACCTATCGCGACATCCGGGTGCGACTCGCGCGCATCAACTCGTTTCTGCAGGAGCGGCTGACGGGAATGCGAATCGTGCAGCTATTCGGACAGGAGAAGCGTGAAGCGCAGCGGTTCGACGAGCTGAATCGATCGCACCTGGATGCAAACCTCAAATCGATCACGATCTACGCACTCTACTTCCCGGCGATCGAGCTGCTGACATCGATCGCGCTCGCGATCCTCATCGTTGCGGGGGCGTCGCGCGTCCACGCGAATCTCCTGAGTGTCGGCACGGTCGCGGCGTTTCTACAGCTGGTCCGAAGATTTTTTCAACCGCTTCAGGATCTTTCCGAGAAGTACAACATCCTCCAGACCGCGATGGCGAGCTCGGAGCGGATCTTCACGCTCCTCGACACGGTGCCGAGTGTTCCGGACAGGGCGGAGCGCACTGAAGTGGTGAAGAAAAGCAAGGGGGTCGAGGTGGCATTCGAGGATGTCTGGTTCGCCTACGACATCGCGCATCTGGCGAAGCAGAAGAGCGGGGTGCCGCAGGAGATCACCCCGGTCGAGTGGGTGCTCAAAGGAGTGAGCTTCACCGCGCGGCCGGGCGAGACTCTCGCTCTGGTCGGGCACACCGGCGCGGGGAAGACGACAATCGTCAATCTGCTCATGCGCTTTTACGATCCGCAGCGGGGACGGATCACGATCAACGGCGTGGACATCCGAACCATGCCGCTGGATGAGCTGCGCTCGCTGATCGGCTACGTTCAGCAGGACATCTTCCTGTTCGCCGGGGACATCGCGACCAACATCCGGCTCTCGAATCCGCTCAGCGACGAAGACGTGGTGAAGGCGGCGGCGAAAGTGGGCGCGGACCGGATAATCCGCGGCTTCCCGCAGGGCTACGGCCAGGTGCTGGGCGAGCGGGGCGCATCCATCAGCGTCGGGGAGCGGCAGCTACTCTCCTTTGCGCGGGCGATCGCCGCGAACGCACCGCTCTTGCTGCTGGACGAAGCGACTAGCGCGGTCGACAGCGAGATCGAAGCCGAGATCCACGCCGCGCTCGGCGTGCTGGTGTCGGGGAGAACGACGATCGCGGTTGCGCACCGCCTCAGCACGATCGCAAACGCCAACATGATTCTGGTTCTGCACCACGGCGAAGTCGCCGAGCGGGGAACGCATCGCGAGCTGCTGGAGCGGGGCGGCCTCTACAACACGCTCTGGAGACTGCAGGCGGGAGACTCGGAGCCGCTGCTCAAGCGTGCGGGGTGATGCTTGCCGCTCTTTTCGCGGGCCCGTAGTTTGAGGCCAGGAGGGTCCCCTCCATCAACCGAATCACCCACCAGTTTCTATTCCAATGAGCTCCCGCTAGTGCACCTTGCTGTCGCGGCTCGCACTGATGTCGGCCGGATTCGAAAGGGTAATGAAGACTCACTTCACGCTTCGGCCAACGCCCACCGCGGGCTATTCATAGTCGCGGACGGGATGGGTGGGCACGCGGCCGGCGAGGTCGCGAGCGAGATGGCGGTGGAGATGGTCAGCCACGACCTCTCGGACCTGAACGATCTGGAGGCGCCGGAATCGCACGAGAGGGTGGCGGACGCTCTACGCGATGCCAACCGCGCGGTATTCGAGCGAACCAGGACGGAGCGCGACAAGCTGGGGATGGGCAGCACGGTGTCGGCCCTGCTTCTCTCCGAGACGAGATTCATTGTCGGACACGTCGGCGACTCGCGCATCTACCTCGTGCGCGACGGGCAACTACGCCAGCTCACCAAGGACCACTCGCTGGTGCAGGAGCAGGTCGACGCGGGGCTTCTCACGCCGGAGCAGGCGAGACGCCACCCGCAGAGCAATGTCATCACCCGCTGCATCGGCATGGCGGACGAGATCGAGCCCGATGTGTTCGACGGTGAGGTCAGAGT
>JAYWBE010000445.1:0-3007 GCA_043781715.1 Gemmatimonadaceae bacterium | reverse complement strand
CCATCGGTCGACTTGAGCTTCCCGGCTCCCACGACGGCAGATTTGTTGTAGGTGCCGACAACAGTTCCATTGATCGCGCACTGCACCTTGTCACCCTTTACTGAAACGGCGATGTCCTGCGTCACCGGAGATCCTGCCGCAGCGGCTTTGTGCACCGCTGCATTCGATTCGCCGTGGCCACCATTCAACTGAAACGACGCGGGGCCAAATCCGCGTACGATGAAGCTGCCGTTTCCGTAGGCCGCGCAGTAGAGATAACTCTGGTTGGCGGTCCCCATGTCATTTCCGCCGATGAAGATTCCGTACGGATGCGGATGATCGTTCAGGTTCATGTACTTTGGCTCAGTGAAACTCGCCTTCACGGTGTAGTCGCCGCTTGCAGTGTTCGACGGACTCCAGTACGCGACCGCTGGTCCGGTGGTGACGTGCAACGCGTCGCCCTCCTTGGCGAGCTTCGCATTCGTAAGGAGCGCTCCCCGTTTCGCCTCGCCGGCGTCTATTTGCCCTGACCAGCCCTGGACGGAAATTCCTCCACCAGCGACTTGGCGTGAACCCTCATTTTGAGCCTTGCTGGTGCAGGCCAGTGAGACGAGTGCGGCGGCCGGCAAGAGGAAAGTGAAGATGCGCATGAAGACCTCTGTACGTTAAAGTGGGGAAGGCAACAGAACGAGATGGAAGGTGCCAGGTTCAGGAAGATGCTGCGGCCAGATCCCTCACGGCTTTCGCCAGGCTCTGCACCTTGCCCGCGTCACTGGACGCGCGCGCGTCAACATCCAACTGTGCCGCGAGCTGCGTCAGAGCATTCCGGCGCTGCGCTCCCGATACGCCCTCCGCGCTTGCGAGCGCCTGCCGGACGGCGGACAATCTCCCGGCGCTGAGGCCGTTCGACCGCTCGACCTGATCGGCAAAGGCGCGTGCCAATGCGAAGCTCGCCGGCCACACCAGCTTCGGCTGGCCCTGCGTATTGAAGTAGTCGAAATGCACCGTCTTCGCGGCGTCGATTTCGTTCTGCGAGATATACGAGCTGGGAACGAGCGCGAAGATGTCGAGACCACGCGCGATCTCTGAGCTCACGATGTTGCCGTTGTACCAGTAGGCGGACCACGATCCACCCATCGCCATTCTGGTCGAGTCCACCGGACCGCGATCGAAGAATGCGATCTCCCTCGGGTTTCTCGGGTCGGTCCAGTCGAAGACCGAGATGCCGCCCTGATACCACGCCTGCACCATCACGTCGCGTCCCGGGATCGGAATTAGCGAGCCGTTGTGGGCAACGCAATTCTCCTCCTTCGTCTGCGCGGCCGGCAGCTTGTAGTAGTTCTGGAACTGCATCTTTTCACCGGCTGGATCTGTCGCGCTGTTGCGAACCATGACTGGAGTGCCGTTAGCATCGGTGAGCGTGAAGATCGCATCCGCGCCCCACTCACGCCTGTCCGTGATGCGGCACTTCGGCGCTCCGCCGCCGCCCCATTCATCGGAGAAGAGGACCTTGGTGCCGTCGTTGTTGAACGTCGCCGAATGCCAGTAGGAGAAGTTCGAGTCGGATACCGCGGCGACACGAACGGGGTGCGCGGGATCGCGGATGTCGAGCAGGAATCCGTAGCCTTCGCACGCGCCGCCGGCGAGGCCGATCGCGGGATAGACGGTAATATCGTGACACTGCGTTGGCCCGGGATGCGGCCCGGTTCCACTCGGCTGCTCACCGATCATCTTCGCGATCATGCCGGGCAGAGCCACGCGCAACGTCGCGCTGTCCGCGCCTGTGGCCGCGCCGGTTCCGCCGCGAGCCTTGACGATGCTGTCCAGCATCGGCGTGATGAACTGCGCCGGCAGGACTCTTTCTGTGCCGAAAATGACCGCGGTGTAGCCGCCTTTCGCGCGGGCGGCAGTCGCGGCCGCCTTCGCTTCGGCGACATCCTGCGGTGGCTCGCCGTGCCTCACCGGCGCCGTCAGGTCATTGAAGATGCGCGGCGAGCTCACGATCGCTGCCTGCTCGGGATGAGCGAGCGGGACCTTGATGACTTCGATGCGGAAGAGGGCCGAGTTCGGATCCTTGTCGGGCGTCAGCTTGACGCAGCCGGCGAGCTCGCTCGGCGAGCGCACGCCGGCCGAGCCGGAGATGTAGACGAAGACGTTGTCCGGGTCCTTGGGATCGAACAGCACAGTGTGCGTGTGCGAGCCGCGGCAGGTCTGTACGTTGCCGACGTACTTCGGATTCGAGATGTCCGTGATGTCGAAGATGCGGAGACCGCGCAGCCGGTCGTGGCTGACCGTGTCCTTCACGCCCTGTACGCCGCAATCGAGGCGCCCGCTGTTCCCCTCGCCCGAGACGAAGAGGAGATTCTTATATACAGACACGTCGCTCTGCGACGCCGGGCAGAGGAACGCCGTCTTGAGCGTGGGCGCGCTCGGATTGGAGATATCCCACACCTGATAACCGTTGTAGCTGCCCTGGATGGCGTAAGGACCTGTGAACGCCAGGTCGGAGTTGGTGATCCCGGCGAACTTTTCACTGGGTTGTGTCGCAGACACCAACTTCAGGTTCCACGCTGCACTGCCCGCGTCGAACTTTCCTGCGCGCAGGCCAACTCGCGGATCGGGTGTCGGCTCACCGGCCGACATGTTGTTGCTGCCGACCGTCGTGGAGATCGCGGGCGCGCATGCCGCGGCGGAAAACAGAGCGATTGCGATGCCCAGTGAGAACAAGGGTGCGACGCTCAAACGAACCACGTTACGGTGGCGGTACACGGATGCCATTGTTGATTCCTCGGATGTGGCGGAGTGGGTCTAGGGAGTGTTCGACTACAGGGTGATCATTGAGTGGGTATGCCGAGCGTGAGAGCGGCGAGCATTTTCTCCATCCGCGCGATCTCGGTGGTCTGATCGACGTTGACGTCGGATGCGAACTTGAACACTGTCTCGTCCTGGCCGGCTCCGTAAGAGCCAAACAAATCCTTCACCATTGAGACGGCGCCGCGGTGGTGCTGCATCATGAAGATGAGGAACT
>JAYWBE010000444.1:0-3022 GCA_043781715.1 Gemmatimonadaceae bacterium | reverse complement strand
TGGAACTCATGCGCGATCTCCGCGCCCGCTGCGAATGGGACGCGTCCCAGACGCACGAGTCGCTTCGCCCGTATCTGATGGAAGAGGCGCACGAGCTCGACGAGGCGATCCGTCTCGAGGACGACAAGCTCGTGCGAGAGGAGCTGGGCGACGTGCTGCTGCAAGTTCTCTTTCACTCGGTGCTGGCGGAGGAGCGCGGCGCTTTCGCGTTCGGCGATGTGGCGGACGGACTGATCACCAAGATGAGGGGGAGGCATCCGCACCTCTACGGCGACGCGGCGAAAGAGCCGTGGGAGCGAATGAAGTCGAAGGACCGCAAAAGCATCGCCGACGGGCTCCCCGCCGGACTACCCGCTCTGCACCGCGCGCACCGACTCCAGGATCGGGCGGCGGGTGTGGGGTTCGACTGGCCAGACGTCGAAGGACCTGCCGACAAAGTCGAGGAGGAGCTGGGAGAAGTGCGTGCTGAGCTCGAGAAATCGCCGCCGCCAAAGCCGGGCACTCCTCCCACGCTCGACGAGCGTCACTATGCACTCGAAGCAGAGCTCGGCGACCTTTTGTTCGCGGTCGTCAATCTCTGCCGGAAAGCTGGCGTCCACGCATCGATCGCGCTCGACAAGGCAAACGCGAAGTTCGAGCGCCGGTTTCAGCTGATCGAAAAGATGGCGCGGGAGCGAGGGATCGACGTTCCCCACGCCGGGCTCGACAAGCTCGACGCGCTCTGGGACGAGGCAAAGCGCGCCGAGATTTCTCCGGGATCGCCCGACGGGAATGACACCTTGTGACGTCCGTCAGGCGACCCCCGAGTGAGCTATGCGGGTAGCTTCGCGATTTTTCCGATGAAGAGGATCGTTCCCGAAAAACGCTCGCGAATCACTACCAGAAACGGGTGGTCGGCCCGAAACGCAGCAGGAGGTGAAACCACTCTAATGCCGACTATCGTAGCGGCGGCGGCCTCGGTTCCCTGCTCGTCGACGTCTACAAAAGTCTTTTGCAGGACCCGGGTGATGATGAGGTCAAGGCCGCGGGGTGACATCCGGGTAAAATCGGCATTAAAAAAGGCGAGCCGCATGCCAAGTTGCTGGAGGTCGTCATTGAGTTCGCGCCTCCATTCCATCCTGAATCGCGGTAAGTAGACCTCCAGTTCGCTCGCGTGAAGGGAAGTCACGAGCGAGTTCCATTTCGTCTGGTCGAACGATTCCGCGAACGTGTCGATGTCCGCGCCCGGGTTGGGCATGACCACCGTCATTGTGAAGGCCGAATTGCCGTATGGAAGATCCACCGCGGAGTACTCAGGTGTGGACGTGTACTGAACTCCCGCGCCTCTCGACATCATCGGAACCGTCGCCGTCGTGCCATCGGCGGCGTGGAATGGCGCATCAACGGTCTTCGACTTGTCAAACTGTTTTTGCCAGATCCCCTTGAAATAGATGGCATTGATAAGAAACATGACCTCGGCGGGGTCAATGCTGTCCAGAATCTTGGGAATCCTGTTGTTTGTCTGAGCGCTCACCCATGTGTTGATGGTCGTGACCGCCGACGGGTTCTTGAAATCGAGCGCCTGAACCTGAGCGTCAAAATACTGTTTGCTCTCGCCCAGGAACGAAGCGTTGAACGAGAATGTCTGCTCGTACCAAATGGAGTTGGCGATGGTGAAGGTGGTTCCTGGATCGAGGCCTCTCAGCAACGCGATGAGAGACTTGTAGCCGCCGCCAACATCCTCCCGCGTCGCGCCGTTCAGCCGGAGCGCCGTGCGCATCTCGTCGTACGTTGCTCCATTTGCACCGTTTGCGGTCATGCCCAGCGCCATGGATGCGCTGAGAGGCGAGATGAATACGTTGGCTTTGTGCTGGGCGAGATTGCCGGTGCGAAAAAGATCGAACGCGAAATCGTTGCTGCCCGCGATGATCTTGCCTTCGGACCCCGTGAGAGCGCGCGGCAACTCCGCGATCGGTGCTCCCGGGGCCGTAGCCTCGGTGCATGCGGATCCAATCAGGGCCACGGCGAACAACATCGGACCAAAGAGTTTCATGATTTCTCCTCCTGAACTGGTAGAAGTGAACCTGTGTCTCTCACGTCCGCATATGCCGCGCCCGCACAGCGCCTTTTATTAGCGCTTTTCGTAATTCCAGTTCCGCGATTCCCCCTCGGCCATCCACTCGACCGCTGTATCTGCGCGACGCTTCCGGGTGTCTTCTCTCTTCGCCTCGGAGATCCAGTCCGCATACTCCCGTTTGTGGCTGGGTGGAAATTCCTTGAAAGCCGCGGCGGCCTTCTTGTTCTTTTTCAGCGCGCTCGTAAGCTCACTCGGAACGACAAGCGCCGCCTTCTTCCTAGGCTTCGAGCGCGCGGGATTCTTTACGCCATCCTCTCTGAGCTTCATCGCCTGCTTGATGTAGCCCGCCAGGATCTTTTCCGACGGGAGATCGGAGATCCTCGTGATGCGTCCGAACTCCCCATCGCTTCGCGCGGCCCGTCGCCCACGATCAGCGATCCCTTCCACACGTACAGGGCGCAGTGCTCCTTGAACGAACCATGCCGCAGAGAATTCCCTCGTACTCGAAATGCGGCATGCCCCATTTCATCGTCTCTTCGACTTCCGGGCAGCCCTCGTGGACGACCTCGCGGATGTGCTTGAGAATCGGCTTGGCGAAGTCGGCCGACTTCGCGATGTAAGTGTCTACGCGGGGATCACGTTTCCCCATGGCCCAACCTCCTTGGCGGCTCGCGCGTGTGTGTTGGCTCGGACTGGACTTGGGGCGGTGAGTTGGCTCGGACTAGCTGATCCAGGTGCCGAGGGCGAGCGCCCAGATGGCCAGCAGGACGCCGGCCGCAGCCAACACCCCGAGCCCCGCGCACAGAGCGCAAAGCGCTTCGAACAGCCCGGCGGTCTTCGGCCACGGCCGATTCACGAGGCGAGAGTGGACGCGATCGAGCAGCCCCCAGGCTCCATAGGAAAAAAGAAGGGTCGCTGCACTGGCAATCACCAGCGGCGCCACGAGGTTCCATCGGAGCGCCGCGG
>JAYWBE010000443.1:0-3028 GCA_043781715.1 Gemmatimonadaceae bacterium | reverse complement strand
AACCCACTCCCAATGCGGCAACGATCTTAGCCCAGGAGTAATGGGCCGTACCTGACGCGAGCACGACGCCTGGTGGCAATGGATCGCCGAACTCTGCGGCGAGCTGCCTGCTGTAATCCTGATAGCCAAGGGTCGCGAGCGAGCGGGCTCTCAGCGCGCCCTCCAGCGCCGGCCTTGGCGCCGCGAGCCAGAGTTTTTCCCACAGGTCGAGCGAACAGCCCGGCCGGATGTTGAGTAGCTGCCACAGATCGAGCTCGCTGAGCATCGCGACCGACCCATCAAGCAGGGAAACCGAGACATCGACACCCAATGATCTCGCTGCCAGTGAAGCCGCGACCGGATGGTAGAAAACGTTGCGCGCTATCCAGAGCGCCTCGAAGTTCGCGATCGTTCCGCCGGAAGTGAGATGCCCCCAGCAACGCATTGGATCGTAGCCGATCATCTCAGCCAGCAGGCGGGCGACCTCTTCTTCGAGCCGGGTCGTGACGGGCGCGACTTCGCCAGAGACATTGTTCGGGTTGTACAGCATCGCCGCGAAATAAGCAGCCTGCCCTGCGATCGTCTGCTCCGACAGCATGTGCCCGTTGTAGCGTCCGCTGAAGAACGGAACGCTGCCTTGAAGTTTCTGGAGCAGCGATGCGAAATGTCGTCTCAGCTCTGCGCGCTCCGCGGTAGCCGCGGGCGTCGGCGACTCACCACCCGCAATGGGCGACGGATCTTCGGGATGATAGTTTCGCCGCCAGCGCAGATGCGTCTGGAGCGCGGAATCGAGCAGCTCCTTCAGGATCTGCTCGTTTTCACCCTTGGGACCAAGGAACAATGAATGGAGTGGATTCGACACGGCCGTCAGAGTTGAGGAACTTCGGGACGCAGTTGACGGTCAAAGGTGCCGCGATTCGGTCACCGGGACGATAGGAGATATGCCGAAACCAGGTAGGGCATTCCCCTAATCTCAGCCCTCAAGTCTCTCAATGCCTCAACCAGTATCCAGGCCCTCGTAGCGGGCGGCCGGGCAGGGCCGCGGTGACCTGCCCGTTGTCCACGACCGGAACGCCGTTCACGAGCACATAGCTCACGCCCGTCGCGAGCTGCGATGGATTCTCATACGTCGACCGGTCGATGATCGTGCTGGGATCGAATACGGTGATGTCCGCGTACATTCCCGGCTTGAGCAATCCACGATCGTTGATCCCGACCCGCTGCGCCGCGAGCGACGTCATCTTCCTCACCGCGAATTCGAGAGTGATCACCGAATCCTGACGTACGTAGCGGCCGAGTATGCGCGGAAATGTGCCGAACGCGCGAGGATGCTCGCGCTCGGCGAACTTTCCGGCGGAGTCCGGGCTCAGCGCGCCCGCATCCTGCCCCACTGAAACCCACGGCTGCTTCATTGCCAGGCGCAGCGCGTCCTCGTTAAAGGAAAAGTAGATCGCGCCCGTCCTCCCCCGGTCGGCGATGAGAATGTCGAAGGCTGCATCGTACGCGTCCTCACCGCGCAGCTTTCCCGCATCCGTCAGCAGCATCCCTTCATACTTCTTGAGTGAATCAGCGACCACGTCGTTGATCATTGTTCGAGCCGCGGTGCGTATTCCAGCCGCGCTGTCCTGCCCGAGCTCCATCTTCAAGCGCGCCCGAACCGCTGGATCGCTCAACCGCAGCACCAGTGAATCGCTTCCGCCTTCCTGCACCCAGGTGTTGAGCATGGCGGCCAACCCCGTCGCGCTTGCGATGTACGGATATTGATCGGCCGTGATGTCGACGCCCGCGGCCCTCGCCGAGTCGATGAGCGACACTGCCTGCTGCATCTGCTCCAGAGTTCTCGACTTGATGTGCCTGATCTCCGCCCAGGTTCCGGCCTCTGATGCAATGCGGATGGTCTCACGGATGGCGGGAATCAGATCCGCGCCCTCACTCCGGATGTGCGCCGCGTATCCGCCCTTATAAGGCGTCGCGTACTTCGTCAGCGCGATCAGCTCCTCGGTAGAGAAGAACGTGCTCGGCAGGTAGATCAATCCGGTTCCGACACCGAACGCCCCATCGCGCATCGCCGAGTCGATCAGCGCGCCCATCTGCTTCATCTCGGCGTCGGTGGGATGACGGGTGAGTTGGCCCATCACTGCTTCGCGAACGGAGCTGGTGCCGACGTACGTCCCGAGATTTATCGCGATGCCGCTTTTCTCGAGATAGCCGAAGTACTCTCCGAGCGAGCGCCACGGATACCTGGGATCGGGTTGCTCTCCGAGCGCGACGTCTGGCCACGCCGAGTGCACCTCTCCCGTTACTTCGCTGGTGATTCCCTGAGTGATCTTCGACACTGCGTGCGGCCCGCGCAGAATCGAGAACTCCGAGTGGCCGAGCATGTCGATGAATCCCGGAGCGACGACCTGGCCGTTCGCGTCGATTATACGCCGGGCGTCGAGTCCCGGGATCGACGGACCGACGTACGCGATGCGATCGCCAATCGTCGCCACGCTGCCGCGATACCATGGGTTGCCGGTTCCGTCGACGATTCGCGCGTTGGTGATGAGCACGTCGTAACGCGTGGCGCCCGGACCGCGCGCCGGAACGGACGCGCACGCGGCAGTGAGTGTGATCGCTAGAGCAGAGAGGACTCTGGTGATTCGCATTCGCCTATTGTGCGTTGGGTGGAGAGGAGGGCTTGCTACGATATCTTCTGCGTCTTCTTCCTCAGAAAATCCATCAGGATGAACTGGCCGAGCGTCATCGTGTTGGTGAAATAGGCCTTCCCTTTGCTGATCTCGGAGACGCGCTTCACAAAGTCCACCAGCGCCCGGTCGCGCGCGAGCATGAAGGTATTGATCAAAATGCCGGCCCGCCGGCAGTTCGCAACCTCCCGCAGC
Source organism: Gemmatimonadaceae bacterium (assembly GCA_043781715.1). Lineage (GTDB taxonomy): Bacteria > Gemmatimonadota > Gemmatimonadetes > Gemmatimonadales > Gemmatimonadaceae > UBA4720. Next base: position 167 of record JAYWBE010000443.1, on the reverse strand, counting down.
GTCGTAGCGATGACGGTGCTGTCGAGGCCCATGGAGTTCTTGTAGATCTGGCCGTTCGGCATCGTCATCGCGCTCGGCTTGCCGTCGGTGATCATCACGATCTGGCGCATGTCCTTCTTCTGCGCCATGAGGAGCCGGCGCGCGAGCTTGAGACCTTCTGCGGTGTT
>JAYWBE010000442.1:0-3031 GCA_043781715.1 Gemmatimonadaceae bacterium | reverse complement strand
CCGCCTGCTCGACGATGAAAGCGAGTGGATTCGCTTCATAGAGAAGACGAAGCTTGCCGCGCTTGTTCCTGCGATTGGCGGGATAGGCGAAGAGTCCGCCGCCAAGGAGATTTCGATGGAAGTCGGCAACGAGTGAGCCGACGTAGCGCGTGCTCATCGGCTGACGGTTGCCATCCTGTCCGCGATAGTAGCTCATCAGATTCTGGACATTCGGCTCCCACTGGATGTGGTAGGAGTCGTTGACCGAGAGATATCTCCCGATGTCTGGCGTCCGGATGTTCGGATGTGAAAGAAGGAATTCGCCGAGCGACGGATCGAGCGTGAAACCGTGAGCACCCTGCCCCGTCGTGTAGACAAGCATCGTACTCGACCCGTAGATGACGTAGCCCGCCGCGATCTGCCGCCGTCCCGGCTGTAGCATGTCCTCCATTTCGCCGCGACTGCCGCGAGTGATCTTGCGGACGACGGAAAAGATCGTGCCGACCGGCACGTTGACGTCGATGTTCGACGAGCCGTCGAGCGGATCGAAGAGGAGACAGTATTTTCCGCAGCGAAAGTTGGCGGGGATGTCGATTATGCCCGGCTCCTCCTCTGAGGCCAGCGCGCAGAGCCGTCCACCGTGGTCCACCGCCTTGATGATGATCTCGTTCGCCAGGACGTCGAGCTTCTGCTGCACCTCTCCCTGGACGTTCTCGAGATCCGACGCGCCGAGTATGTCCGCCAGTCCCGCGCTCCGCACCTTGTTGGCGATCATTTTCGCCGCAAGCGCGAGATCGTAGAGCAGGCCGGAGAGCTCGCCCGTCGCTTCGGGGTGGAGCTTCTCCTGCTCGATGATGAAACGCTCGATCGTTACGACTGATGTCGCAGTGTGCTTGACCACTCAGAGATCCTTGTCACCGGTACCGAGGCGGGACGCGGAATACCGGCGAGCGTCGATTTCGTAAGCGTTACGCGTGTAGCCGTAACGGATGGACTGCCAGAGGTAGCTGACAGGAAATGCCTTGTGTTCCAAAAATTGGTGGACGTGACGGAACTCGTGCAAGAGGAGTTCGGCATCGAGCACGGTTGCCGGCGCAACGAACACCGTTCTCCACAGCGTGATGGCTGCCGCAGTACTGATTCCCAGCGACCAACCGCCGATGCGGACCGGCAGTCCGCCGCGACGATACTTTGCCTGAGCGAGGTCCGGGTAACGGCGAATCATATCCTCGGGGAGATCGATTCTCTCTCCGATCAACGCTCTGACGAGTCGTGAGCCAGCTCCCATTTGACTCCCTTCGCTTCGATCTCGATGTGAACACCGTCCGTGCGCACAATCACCGTTCCAGCTTCATCAGTGCGCAGCACCTCGGCTCCCACCCGCGAAAGCGCGTGCAGGACATCGTTGCTGGGATGCCCGTACCTATTACCCGCACCGACGGAAATTACCGCTACGTCCGGATGAACCGCATCCAGGAAAGCATCGCTGCTGCTGGTCGAGCTGCCGTGGTGGCCAACCTTGAGAACCTGGGCGCGGAGCTCGTCGCGATGATGCGCCAGCAGCCAGTCCTCCTCCGCACGCTCGGCGTCTCCAACGAGCAGAAAGCGCACCATCCCGTAACGCACGACGGCAATCGTGCTCGCGAGGTTCGGATCCTTGAGCCCGACTGTCCATGCGGAATCAGGCGCGAGGAAGGAGACACTCACTCCATCTATCCGAATGGAATCAGCGGGATGTACGCGATGCCATTCGATTCCCTGCTTTTTGGCGGCGGCGAGCGAGGCGATGTAAGCGTCCGATCCGCCCGCGAACGCCGCGTCCCAGTAGGTATGTGGATGCATCGCATTGAGAACGGTCGCCGCTCCGCCCACATGATCGGTATGGGGATGAGAAAGCACGAACGCCTCGAGCGAGCCACCTCGGCGAAGGATGTACGGAAGCACCGTCGTGCGACCCGCATCGCCGCCGCGCCAGGCCGGGCCCGCATCGAGCAGTATCCAGTGGCCGCGGTTCGTTCGAATCAGGATCGCATCGCCCTGCCCCACATCGAGGACGTGCAGCTCGACGCGATCGCTCCGTGATGGCGTCAGAGGCGGCAACACAGGAGCAATTGCCATCGTCGCCAGCGCGGCCAATCCCGTGATCGCCGGACGCGCGGGAAAGCGACTCGAGCACGCGACGACGAGGGCGACAGCCGCGAGTGCGCCAAGGACGGCAGTTATCAAAGTCGTCGTCACTACTATGGCAGCGCCGGGCGTGGATGCCGCCGCCCAGGCAACCCAGTCGAAGGCAAAGAGAAGCGGGTGCACCGCCTGCGCGAAGAAGCGGGCGACCGCTCCCAGCGGTGAAACGAGCAGCGCCAGGAACAGGATCGGCTGAGCGAGCGTGACTATCGGAGCAGCAACGAGGTTAGAGAGCGGCGCGATCAGGCTCACCCGGCCGAACACCCAGGCGACGAGCGGCGCGGTTACCGCGCAGGCTACGAGGGACGTGACCAGTTCCCTGACGAGCTTTCCCTTCCATCCATCCAATCGGTTGGCGAGATGTCGTCGCCACAGCGATCCGGCCGCCACTAGCGCGCACATGCCCAACACGCTGAGCTGATAACCCACGTCCACAGCGATTCTCGGTTGAACGAGCGGCACAAGTGCGCCGACAGCCCACGCCGCCCAGGGCGATGTCGGTCGCTGAGAGAGTCGCGAGGCCATCGACACTCCCAGCATCGCCGCCGACCTCAACGCCGGCGGCGGCGCTCCTATTACGGCCACGTAAACGCCGGTCGCGATGAAAGCTCCGAACAGTGAGACCCGGCGCGACAGGCGTGCGACTTGAAAGAGGAGCTCCATCGCGGCCGCGATCACAGCGACGTGAAGACCCGAGATCGATAGCATGTGAATCAGTCCGGCCGAGGCGTAGCGATCGCGCATCTCGGTCGGGATCTGATGCTGGTCCGCGATGAGGAGCGCTCGCGCCAGCGGAGCATCATCCCCAAACGTGCGGTCTATCGAGCGCGCGGCGTGCGCTCTGACCCGGGACAGAATGTCGGACGGA
>JAYWBE010000441.1:0-3032 GCA_043781715.1 Gemmatimonadaceae bacterium | reverse complement strand
ACGAGACCAACGTTTTCATCGCGGACTGGGCGAATTAGTCCAGTCCGATGCCGATCTGGGCGAGGTGGTGCTTGAGGTGCGCCACGTAATCGCTCATGAAGTAATCGAGTGTCGCCGGCTTGTCGCGAGGAACGGGTTTCCACGGCGAGCTCGTCGAGATTGTGGTGTGCCCGCTGTCGAACACGCTCGTCCTTAGGAACGAAGTCCATGACCGCCTCAAAAACAACCGTGGCGCGGGAATTGAATATTTCGCGCAGAGACCCTTCTTGCTATCGTGGGGTATCCCTTACGGCGCGTCACCCGAGCTTTCGAGCTCACTTCAGCTATTCACCGATGAAACGCATCGCTCTTTTGCTGGTCCTGCTGATTGGACTCGCCGTGACTTCCGCGGCGCGCTCGCAGCAGCCGACGGCGAACGCACCGCCAGCCAGGTCCACGACTCGTGCCGTTGATTCGGTTTCGCTCAAGCCGTCGCCCGAGCTCCAGAAGTCGCTCGACGATCTGGCTGCCGCGGTACAGGCTCTTGCGTTCAGGATCGCGTCCGACCCCCAGATCAAGGCCGCCGCCCTTCAGGTTGCTACCGGGGTCGTGACGACGGCACAGCAGGTTGTCCGGGAGCAGTCGGTCGTCATCGAAGGCGCCCTCAAGACCGCGGCGGAGCGCATCTCGGCCTCGCAATCGATTCCGCGCCAGCCGTCGAAGAAGCAATAACTCAGCTCGCCACATCGCGCAGTCGCGGCTCGTTGGTCGGCGCGGCTAAATTTGCGCGGTGCACGAAGCCACCGAACCTAGAGCGATAGCGTTTCACGCCATTGGCGGGGCCATTCTCGGCACCCTCTGCGCTGTGGCCGCGCACGTTCTCGGTGTGCAGCAGCTCCTTCGGCGGCCGGATCTCGTCCTCTACATTCCCGCGGCACTCATGGGAGCGATACTTGGCGTTACGCGCCTTCGCCCCCTGCTCTGGATAGCCGCCGGTATCATCGCGCTCGTCTGCATCGTGGTGGCCTACACTCCGTTTGTGTCGGCGGCGGCGGGGCCGCTCATCAGACGCGATTCCCTTCCAGCCCGCGTCGATGCGATTGCTGTCCTGTCCATGGGGCTCACGCCCGACGGGATGATGCGCGGCGAGACTCTCGACCGGCTGTTGAGTGGACTGAGGCTAGCGAGGTTGGGGCTCGCGCCAATCGTGCTCGTATCCAGCGAGCGAAGGACGTACGCAGGGAAGCCGGTGTCGGACTCGGCAGATCTCCAGAACGTGACCGCTCTCGTTAGTGCGGCGACGCGGACGATTTTTGTCGATTCGGTTACGACGACACGCACCGAAGCGCTGAGGATGAGAGCGATCGCGCTCGACAACGGCTGGAAAACGCTGGCGGTGGTCACGTCGCCGCTGCACACGCGAAGAGCCTGTGCTACCTTCGAGGCTGTCGGTTTCAAAGTCGTGTGTGTCCCGGCGGCCGTTCGCGGATCCGGTTTGTACGCCGGGAGCAACGCCGAGGACCGGTTACGGGCATTTCGATCGTGGCTCTATGAGACGTTCGCCACGGACTCATATCGAAGACGTGGCTGGATACCGTGATCCATTTCAACGCGGCAATTCCGAGGAATAATCCGCAATGACTTCCGTCGTGCCCAATTCCAGCGCGTCTTCCAGCGCGATTGCTCACGCCGCCGGCGACGTTCGTGGAATCTGGAAGGTGATCGCCGCGTCGTCGGTCGGCACGATGATCGAGTGGTACGACTTCTACATCTTCGGCAGCCTCGCCGCGATAATCGCGACCCAGTTTTTTCCCGGCGGAAATCCGACGGCGAGCTTTCTCAAGACGCTGGCGACGTTCGCGGTCGGCTTCGCTGTCCGTCCATTCGGCGCTCTAGTTTTTGGTCGGATCGGCGACCTCACCGGCAGAAAAATCGCTTTCCTGGCGACGCTCCTCATCATGGGTGGATCCACGGCGGCGATCGGATTTCTTCCCGGCTACAATCGGATCGGGATTGCGGCTCCGATCGTGCTCGTGATGCTTCGCCTGTTGCAGGGACTCGCCCTCGGGGGAGAGTATGGCGGCGCCGCGGTGTACGTCGCCGAGCACGCGCCGGACGGCCGCCGCGGATACTACACGAGCTTCATCCAGACGACGGCGACGCTGGGGCTCTTCCTCTCGCTCGCGGTGATCCTGATCGTTCGAGGGGTCGTTGGGGAAGACGCGTTCAAGGTGTGGGGCTGGCGCGTCCCGTTCATTCTCTCGCTCCTGCTCGTCGCGATTTCGTACTACATCAGGATCAGGCTCCGCGAATCGCCGCTCTTTGCGATCCTGAAGGAGACCGGGAAGACGTCGCGCGCTCCGATTCAGGAAAGCTTCGGCACGTGGTCTCGCTGGAGGGTCTTTTTCGTCGTGTTGTTCGGAGCGACCGCGGGACAGGCCGTCGTGTGGTATACGGGACAGTTTTACGCGCTGCTCTTCATGCAGACTGTTCTGAAAGTCCCGCTCGTCACCTCCTACGTGTGCGTGGCAATCGCGCTCATATTAGGCGCGCCGTTGTTTGTATTCTTCGGTGGCCTCTCCGACAGGATCGGTCGCAAGAAGATCATGATGACGGGCAACTTGCTCGCGGCGCTTCTGTATGTGCCGATCTACCACGCGATGAAGTTGTACTCCAATCCGGTGAATGCCGTCGCGCTCACGGCATTGGTGTTCGTCCAGGTGGTGTTCGTGACGATGGTCTATGGGCCTATCGCGGCCTTTCTGGTCGAAGCGTTCCCGGCCAGGATACGGTACACATCGATGTCCCTTCCATATCATTTCGGCAACGGCTGGTTCGGCGGATTCCTTCCCATCATCGCGACCAGCCTTGTCGCACGCACCGGAAACATCTACGCGGGATTGGCGTTCCCGATCGTGGTCGCGCTCATCACCGTCGTCGTCGGCTCGCTCTTTCTCAGGGATCAGCACAACGAAAGCATCTGGGCTGAAGTACAACCGCCGGGGAATCCAACGGTGAGCTCGGCGATGAGCGCCTGATGGCAGTATCCTCGA
>JAYWBE010000440.1:0-3036 GCA_043781715.1 Gemmatimonadaceae bacterium | reverse complement strand
GAATCTTTCGTCAGATTCGCCGGCCTCGACGCGGCGGTACGGGACCGCGCCATGTTAGTAAGCCGCTTCGATGCGGTGGCGAGGATCCCCCGCCTTGTGCAGCGTGACGAAGAACTTCTTCGCGTTGCGGTCGAGGCGGCTCTCTCCCGTCTGATCCGTCGAAATCTCCGCGAACGTGTAGTGGCCGCCTTCCTTGCGCACGCTCAACTGCAGCGTGCCAAGATCTCCAGCGAACGTTCGCGATCGCGCGGTATGCCCGGTGCGCTCCACTCCGATCTCGGGAAAGAATTCGTCCGCGATCCGCAGTACATCCACCGGCGTGAGCTGTGTTCTGAAAAAATGGCGCATATGAGAATCAGATGCCCGGCTCAGTGGCGGGACGGACCGTCTGAATCCAGTCGACACGCTCGAGCGGCATGCGCGGATTCTTCTCGCGGCGGAACTGAATCGCCGCCGCCCAGTCCCCGCTGGTCGCGAAGAACAGCCTCCCCGAGTACGTGCCGATCTCTTTTTCCTTTTTGAAACCGTCGCTGGTGTTGGCGCGGTCCGCGCTCGTCGCGAAAATTCTTCCTTCCCCGGTCTCGATTGGCTGGCCCGTCTTCTTGTCCTGGACAACCAAGCGATAGGCCACCGGCTCCAGCGCCCTCGGCGGCATCGGATCCACTGTCACCCTGAAGGCGTAGCTATCCGACCACAGTCTGAGCTCGATGGCCTTCGGATTCGAACCGCAGCTCGTGAGCGCCGCGGCCAATGCAGACACGAACGCGAGGCGGCGAAGCATCACGCGTAATACTCCAGGCCCAGATGCGTGATCTGATCCTCACCCATGAGATGCCTGAGCGTGTTCTTCAGCTTCGTCTGCTGGATGAAGAGGTCGTGCTCGGGCTCCAGCCCCGGCGCAACCATTGGACTCTTGTAATAGAACGACAGCCATTCCTGGATCCCCTTCATGCCGGCACGCTGCGCAAAGTCGGAGAAAAGTGCGAGATCGAGCACGATCGGCGCGGCGAGAATCGAGTCGCGGCAGAGAAAATTGATCTTGATCTGCATCGGGTAGTTCATCCATCCGACGATATCGATGTTGTCCCAGCCTTCCTTGTTGTCCCCGCGCGGCGGGTAGTAATTGATGCGGACTACATGGGTGAAATCCTTGTACAGGTCCGGGTAAAGCTCGGGCTGCAGAATCGTGTGCAGAACGCTGAGCTTCGACTCCTCCTTCGTCTTGAACGACTGGGGATCATCCAGTACCTCTCCGTCCCGGTTGCCGAGGATGTTGGTCGAATACCATCCGCGGAGGCCGAGCATGCGCGCCTTGAGTCCGGGCGCCACGATCGTCTTCATCCACGTTTGTCCGGTCTTGAAATCCTTTCCCGAAATCGGTACACCGCGGTCCTGGGCGAGCTTGAGCAGCGCCGGTGTATCCACGCACAGGTTTGGCGCGCCATTGCAGAACGGGATGCCTTCCATGATCGCCGCGTAGGCGTACAGCATCGATGGCGCGATCGCGTCGTCGTTCTTCTCCATCGCCTTCTCGAACTGCTCGATGGTCGCGTGCTGCGGTCCGGCCTTGATGTAGATCTCGGTCGATGCGCACCAGACGATGACGAGACGATCGCACTTGTTCTTCGCCTTGAAATCGCGCATGTCCTGCCTGAGCTGCTCTGCCAGGTCGCGCTTCGTCTTGCCCTTCTTCACGTTCGTTCCGTGAATTCGGGTGACGTACTTGTTGTCGAACACCGCGGGCATCGGCTTGATGCCCTTCAGGAAATCCGCTATCGGCTCGATGTCCCGATCCTCCAGCACACCGGCTTTTTTCGCCGCCGTCAGCGCGTCGTCGGGAATCGGATCCCACGCGCCGAACACGATGTCGTCGAGCTTGGCGAGCGGAACGAAATCTTTGATCAGGGGAGCGCGCTTGTCGGTGCGCTTCCCGAGCCGAATCGTCGCCATCTGCGTCAGCGAACCGATCGGCTTGGAGCGGCCGCGCCGGATGCTCTCGACTCCCGCCATGAACGTTGTTGCGACTGCGCCGAGCCCGGGTGTAAGAATGCCGAGCCGGCCGGTGGCCGGTGCTATCGATTTAGGCGAGTCACCAGAGGACGATCTGGCCAATTTCTTTCTCCGTTTTGATTAAGATTGCGCGCGGCGCGATGCCGGCATGCCCGACGTTTTCGACGGGGTCGTAGAAGGCGCGGGTGAAGCTGGATCGTTGATGATTCGGATCGGTTTCGAATCCGGGTGCTGGGTGAAACGATGGACGAACGCGATCCGTTGCACGGCGGTGATCCACGCCGTGACGGTGAGTAGGATGATGATGGCGATGAGCACCCATCCATTCCAGAAAAGGCCGAACAGGGCCTGGGGAGCCGACAGGAGCACAATGCGCTCGGGACGCTGCATCACTCCAACCTTCGCATCGATTCCGAGCGATTCGGCCCGCGCGCGAGTATAGGAAACCAGAAACGTCCCGATGATGCCGAGCAGGCACACGACCATCATGTAGAGGTTGCTGTGCACTGGATTCGTCGCGTAGAAGACTGTCAGGCCAGCCATCAAAGCACCGTCCGCGACGCGGTCGAGCGTCGAATCGTAAAAGGCGCCAAAAACCGTCGAGCGCCCCGTCCTTCTCGCTACCTCGCCATCCACGACATCGAAGAAGGCTGTCGCCGCCATGATCCAGCCCGCCGTCATGATGTGGCCGGTCGCGTAAACGACGCCCGCCGCCACCGTCAGCAGCGTTCCAACGGTCGTGATCGCGTTGGGGCTGACGTTGTTGCGCGCCAGAAAGCTGATCGCCGGCTCTATTGCGCGGAGCGCTCCTTTTTTCACATAATCGGTGGGAGTTGGCATTCAGCAGGGGCCGGCGGTGAGCACTAGCTAGCCGACGTGCCGTTTCACCGGCTGGCGGCGCAGAAAAAAGAGGCCGGCGTGTAACACACGACGGCCCCTTAAAATTAAGCCCTTCAACGATCTATTTCCACCCGCTGGCTAACTGCCGAGACACATGACTCGTCACGGCAGGCGCCAGTCGTACAT
>JAYWBE010000439.1:0-3039 GCA_043781715.1 Gemmatimonadaceae bacterium | reverse complement strand
GTTGGCTCCTCACGGCATGGGAGGCCACCCGAACATAAGGTGACTTGCGGTTCACTTATAGGTGAACTATAATTCACTTATGAAGCACGCTGCGGGTGGATCGCCTGCCTTGGGGCGAGGTCGGCCGGGCGCACATGGCCCCTTACCTACCGTCCAGGAACGGGGGCGAAATACCATTGAGCGGCTGCTCAATGCGGCGGAGCAGACACTCGAATCCGGCGGACTCGAGGGCGCGACTGTCCCTGCCATTGCCGCTCGGGCCGGCATGTCAGTCGGGAATGTCTACAAGCGCTTTTCGGACAAGGATTCACTCTTCCGCGCCGTGTACGAGCGCTTCTTCTCGGACGCGTTGGCATCGAACGAGTTCGCGCTCGACCCAGCCAAGTGGGAGGGAATTCCGACCGCCGAGGTGCTTTCGACTCTCGTGACGGGGATGATCGAGGGTTACCGGAGCCGCCGCTCGCTGATTCGCGCGCTTCTCTTATACGCCCAGAGCCACGCCGACCCCGAGTTCAGGTCGCACGCGGAGCAGCTCAGACTTCAGACTCTCGGGCTTTTCGAGCATCTGCTGCGCGATCGCCGGGCGGACATCGGTCACCCGCATCCTGAGCGCGCGATCCGGTTCGTAGTGATGCTGATCGCGCACGCGCTCGAGAACGCTGTGATGTCGGAAGGTGGCGGGATCTCGAGTGGCGACTTTCTCTCGCACGTTCCGGAGACAGCCGCCGAGCTGTCCCGGATCGTCAACGGCTATCTCCGCGTCAAAGGCATCGAGCGTCCGCGCGCGCTCAGCCAGACTCGGCGGTGATCGGACTGATCATCCGCTCCACCCGCATGATGCTGTTGGCAGGGAATCCCCCTTTCTCCGCGTGCTCCTTCACCGCTTTCGCGTTGGGAGCATTGTACACGCAGTATATCTTGTCGCCGGTGACGTAGCTGTGGACCCATTGCACGTCCTTCCCGGCGCGATTCATGTCGCTTATCACGCTACATGATTTCTGGGAGATCGCCTTGAGCTCGTCGCTCGACAGCTTGCCGGCGCCGGGGATCTGGCGCTCGATGAGGAATTGTGGCATCGCTGGTCCTTTCTTGTGGTGGGAGTCAGAAAGTATGGTCGTTCGGCCGACTCGGCCAGACTTCAGCGTGGTCGGGCTTCCCCCAGGGGGCTAACCGCTCGATTCCCCGGTAACCGACGCCAGATCCACCCGATCGAAGAGCGTCGCCATCCACCGCAAAACCAGCGCTGCCTCACCGAGCGCAAGCGCACCGGCGACGAGCGCGCCCGAGATGATCGCGATCGAGATGCCGAGCGGCCACGCGACGAACGCGACACCGGCTGCGGCAATCACCGGAACGATCATCGAGAGCACAAAGACGACCACCGAGATGAGAAGTGAGAAGTAGTATTGGCCGGGATTCGCCGATCTGGTGGGACGCTTCGTGCCGAGAGTCGCCCACTTGGGGAAAACGAGCGCGAAGATATTCTGTCCCGAGACGTTGATCGCGTTCAATCCCGGGAGGAGGCACGCGAGGGCAAGCGCGAAGACCAGCTTGCGGCCTGGCGCCACTGGAATCATCGGATTGAATAGCAGCGCGGCGGTTGAGAGAATCAGGAGCACGAGCTGCAAGAACATGAGCACGGTGACGCTGGCGGCTACTTCAGCGGCGCAAATTTCCAGACTTGTAAGTGGATAAGTACGTAGCAGCCGAAGCCGGGGCAGATCGAGCCGCAGATCGTTGCGCACGAAGTTCGGCCCCGCGAAGAGCAGGAGTGCGGCCCAGGTGCCGGCAATGCCGGCCGCAAAAGACGTCAGCTGCTGCAACGCCGGCAGGAGAGTCGCGGCGAGAAAAATCGGAACGCCGATGGCCAACACGACTCCCGCCCCCAGGGGCTGGATGCGTCTGCTCGCGATCAGATTCTTCCACGTGAGTGCGGCTGCCGGCCGCTTGACGAGGGAAGTGATGTAACGCTCCCAGAGCGAGCCTTCCGAGCTTCGACTCCTTTTCTTTGCTCGCCTGGCGGTGAGTCTCTCGTCTCTCGTGCGGGCGATCCCGATGCGGTCCCACTCGGGATCCCCCTGGAAAACGAGCGCGGCTTCGACCGCGACGATGACGAGCGCGACAGTGATCGATAACGCGAAGGCCGGCAATGTCGGAGCGTATGCGGGCGCGAGCAGCGCACTGAACGGCCAGACAGCGAGCGACCATGGAAATTGGTAGGCGACCGCGAATGGAATTCCTATCTTCTCCAGGCCGAGCACGCCGTTCTCGGCGGCAACGGACGCCGCTTGCGCGAGAGCAACCGCCGTCGCGGCCGCGAGCCAGAGCCGCACGATTCCAACGATGATAGGTCGCACCGATCCGCTGCCGATTCGGCGCGGTGCTCGTGCGAGTGCCGCTCCAACTCGCTGCAACTGAATCGCGACCACCAGAATAAAAGCGGTCAGAATTCTTTGAGCGGGATGCGGAGACAATCCGCCGCGAAATACGAGGCCCATGACGATCGCGCCCCAGAGCAGCGTTGGCAGACTCGTGAGCAGCTTGAACAGCATCACCTGCCGGCCCGTCAGTGGAGCGGGAATCAGGAACTGCGCCTGGGGCTTGTTGAGCGCGAGGGGATGATCCCGTTCCTCGATCCACCAGTTGAGCAGCGAGCTGATCACCAGGAACAGCAGCAACCCCAGCACGACGAACCCCTGCGAGCCAGAGGTGGGCTCGTGACGCATGGATCGCCCGAACACGAAGTACAGGTACGCGAAAACCAACACGAGGCCGGCCACGTAGCGGACATCCCGCGTTCTCTTGATGACCCTGTTTCGCGCGGACCGAAGTCCGTAAAACCAGACCGCCCCGATCAAGAGCCGGAACCCGCGGGCCGGCTCGTGATGTCCAGGAATGCGGCTTCGAGCTCGCGGCTCGTGCCGTCGCCCGCCGCTCCCCGAATCTCCTGCATCGTCCCCGATGCGACGAGCCTTCCGTCGTTGAGGATGAGCAGCCTCGAGCACAGCTCCTCGACCAGAAACAGAAGGTGCGAGCTCA
>JAYWBE010000438.1:0-9229 GCA_043781715.1 Gemmatimonadaceae bacterium | reverse complement strand
TAGACCGATGCACAAACTGTGATCGACTCCGATACGGCACTCGCGAAATCAGTCGCCTTGAAGTTCTTCGCGGATCCTCGAGAGGAAAACATTTCGCCGTCGGTCTTGTGTTTGGGGCATTGGCTGGTTTCATCGCCGCGGTTTTAGTCAACGCACAACCCTGTCATACCGACGTCTGCGACTTGCGGCTTCTCGATTTTTACGCTCTCCCACCATTTGGCGCCCTGATTGGGGGAATTATCGGCACTATTCTCCCGACCAGCGAGCGGTGGGAGCCGGTCGCTGCCCTACGTGCGGTGCAATGAGACCCTCGTGTTCGATATCGTTGATGGTGACCGTAGCGGTGTCGTGACCCACGAAGCGCCTCGGAGATTATCCGGTGGATACTACGACAAAGCCCCCCACCGGAGAATCGGTCGCGACAACTCTTGCGGCGCTGGCAGAGTCATTGGTAGCGTCCCTGTGCAGGCGAATAGAGAGTTAGGCCGCAACGATGCGACTTCGCTCGCCCCTCGCATCATCAACTTCAGGTGGTCATTTGTGAGATTCGCCCAATTTGCATTGGCATTGTCCACTCTCGTCCTCGTATCCGACCTCGGCGCGCAAGCCCCTCTCGAGACTGCGATTAGGACCCTCAAGCCAGGTCAGACAGTTCGGATCCGGGTTCATGGGGGTGACAGGATCGAGTCTCGCATACGTTCGCTGCAAGCGGAATCGCTGCCTCTGCAACTGGTGGGGGATAGCGCCGCCTTTGATGTCGCTGCCATAGACTCCCTCTGGGTAAGAGGGCGAGCAACTCGAACTGGAGCGATCGTCGGTGCGGCAGTGGTCGGGGTTGCATCCTTCGCATATTGGGCTGCATTGTGCACCGCCCTCAGCGACGGACAAGGCTGCAAAGACTGGGGTCATGTGACCGCCTACTCCGTGGCCGGAGCAGGCGTAGGTGCGCTTATCGGAGCAGCAGTCGGCGCCATACAGCCGAAGTGGCGACTTCGCTACGCACGAGCCCTTCCGGGGCAAGGCACCATGATGCGTCTACCGCTGGGTAGGCTGGGTCTCGGAGTTGCTTACGCCGTTGGTTGGTGACCGCCCTCTCCTGGGTGCGACCTAACAAGCGCTTGAACCTGTCGAGCCGACAAGTTGGGGCTAGCTAGCGTGAGCGATGGGGGGTCCTATTGGGGGTATCGCCGGAAATCGGACTGATGATACAAGACCATAAGTCCTAACGCATACCGACGATAGAATGATTGAGTTTGGTAGCCCCCCCAGCTACTTTGTGGTTCTGGCGGTTGCCTCGCGTCAGGCCGAAAAAAAACGCCCCGCCGGACAAACCGGACGGGGCGTTTTCGCTTCAGGAGATTTACATGCCGGACAGAATCACGAACTCGTCGCGTCTGTTCTTTGCGCGGCAGTCGTCGTCGCGTGAAGTCTTGCAGGCGGGTTTCTCTTCGCCGTAGCTCACGATCTGAACTCTCGACGCATCGATTCCGCGGTCCGTCAGATAACGGTTGACGATTGCGGCACGACGCTGGCTCAGCGCCATGTTGTACTCGTCGGAGCCGCTGTCGTCGGCGTTGCCTTCGACGCGGATACGAACCGATGGGTTCCTTTGAAGGGCGTCCACCTTCTGATCGAGCAGGCGGATGCCTTCATCCGTGATCGCCGATTGATCGAACTGGAAGAAAACGGGCGTGGTGATCGCGCTTTGATCGGTCGCGCGCGTCTTCGCGGCTGCCTCGCGCTCACTCGCGGCACGATCCGCATCGGCGCGAAGCTTCGCGTTTTCGCGGTCGGCTGCATCGATCGCTGCACGATCCGCCGATGCCGTCGTTGAAGTCGTTGGTGCCACCGCGACCTTGTGTCGCGAGCACGCGCTGCTCAAGGCAGCGAACGAAAGTAAAGAAATCGAAAGTATGGTTTTGGTGCGCATGTCCCCAGTCGCTGTGAAAGATTCATCCTCAGGACGATCCTAAACGTGAATTGGCCACTCCGAACGTCCGCCGAAGTACCCGTCCCGGTCTACTCCGTGCCCACGTTGTCATAGCCCCGAAAGGTTTGGGGACATATAATCCTGAGATGCGTCTCGCCATTGCACTCGCCGCGGTCGTCATCCCTGCTGTCGCGCCGGCCCAGGATCTCACGGTCGCGCTAGCCCAGGGTCAGCCAAAGTGCTCCGCGCTCGGGTCCGAAGTCACGCTGGGCCCGCTCTCCGGGTACCGCATTGACTCAGTGCTCATCGAAACGGCAAAGCCCAATCTCGGCAGGCTCGCGAGCATCGTCAGCAGGATGCATGTGCGCACTCGCCCCGAGGTCATTCGCCGTGAGCTTCTGTTCGCCTCGGGCGACACAGTCGACACCCTGCAAGTTGCGGAATCCCTCAGGCGATTGCGCAAGCTTTCATTCCTCGAGTACGCGCAGATCGAAGCACGCCGGTGCTCCACCGAGTCCGGCGAATCACTTGTATTGAAGGTCGCGACCCTTGACGCCTGGACGACGCGGCCCGACTTCAAGGCCAGCAGGAACTCCCCTCGAGTCGGACTGACGGAGCGCAATCTGCTCGGAACCGGGAGCGCGGTATCCCTCGGTCTCGTCTCGCGAAATGGCTCCCTGGGTGCAGGCGCCACTGCCTTCGATGCGTTCGGGTTCGGCACAGGCATGACGACCCGCGCGCAATACCAGCAGTACTCTGACGGGACGATCCGCGCGTTGTCCGTCGCGCGCCGGCAGACGAGCCTTGCGGATCGGTGGCGCGGGGAGCTCGACCTTTACGACCAGCGGTACGAGCCGAGGACTCCACTCGCCGACAACTTCGAGCGGACTGGCGGCGACCTGATCGGTGGCGTTCGATTGACACCGCGCCGCAGCAGTCATGTCCTGTATTTCCTCGCCGGGGTCGAATCCGAATACACGTCGCTGATCGCCGCACCGAACTCAGATGTCGTCGGTCCGGAGCGGGTCGATCGTCGCTTTACGGGTCCGCAGCTCGGAGTCGCGATGGTGTCGGCCCTTTATGACACACTCACGTGGCTGCTGCCGGGAGGCGCGGTCGTCGACATTCCGCGCACGATTGAGGGCGAGATCGTCGTCGGCGTGGGAAGCGGGTCGATTACTGCGCGCGACAATACGGGACCGGTCGAGATCAACCACTCCAATTTCATGACGCATTACGACGGGTGGTTGGGACGCGAGTGGCTGCCGACCCGCCGCAGCCGGATTGTCAGTGACGTGTGGGCGTCCGGCTACAGTCGCCTCGGTAAGTTGCAGTCAAGCCGCACCCGAGCGGCGGTGTCCGTGGAGCACGCGGCCTCAAACGGAGTGTGGCGGATCTCTGGTGCGGGAGAGCAATTGACTGATCCCGATCCGGACGTTCGCGCTCTCGGTATCTACGATCGCGCGCTCGCCTTCGTACCCAAGCGAGTACGCCTCGCCGAGTCCGCGCTCTCCGTGTCCGTGGAGAGGACAAGACATCTTCGGTCTGTCGGGTCGGCGCTGGAGCTTGACGCATCGATATTCGGTGCGGTCTCCAAGAGGTGGCATCCACCCCAATCCGCGAACGCCTCCGAGGACTTCACGGTCGGGGTGGCAGGTTTGGGAGTGGCGCTCATCCCCCGGCGTCCGGGAAGAGCGACGGTTCGTCTCGACTATGGCTTCCCGGTGACCGCAACTCCGGGAATCAAACGCACACCGCTCCTCAGTATTACGATCCTGCCCTGGCTCGAGGCGAGCCGGCACCGCGAGAAGAGTGGGTTGTACTAGAAATAGCCTACCGGAAAAAGCTCGCCAGATCGCAATAGTCGAGAGTCGGTGAACCGCTTGATCTTGCCGTTCTCGGCTTTTGCTTGCACAACCCTCGGGTGGGGCGTAAGGTTTTTTCGCGGTCCGCGACATCCTTCTCAGACAAGAGGTGTTATGCGACGCTCTTTTCGGCAGCTGTTGGTTGTTTTCGCCCTCCCCGTCCTCGGGCTCATCTTCACTACGCAAACAACCGCGGCGCAGGGCGGCACGATCCGCGGCCGGATCGCGGACTCAACTGGTGCGCCTGTCGCGCAAGCCGTCATCGTCCTGGATCCCAGCGGTCTCCGCGCCACGAGTAGAGAGACCGGAGATTACGTGATCACGCACGTCCCAAGCGGTAGTTACACGGTCCGTGTGCGTCGGCTGGGATACCTTGTACCGACCGCCTCGGTGACCGTCGCCGAGGGCCAGATGGTGCGGCAGGATTTCCTGGTGAACCATGCGGCGATAGCGCTCACCGATGTGTTGATCGGCTCGCGGGCCCGGCACACGGCTGCCGAAGAGCTCGCGGTTCCGGTCGATGTATTCACACCCGAACAGATTCACTCTCAGGGGACCACCGAGACATCCCAGATTCTTTCCCAGCTGTCGCCGTCGGTCAACTTCCCCAGACAGAGCGTGTCTGATGCGACCGAAATCGTACGGCCGTTCACAATGCGCGGCCTGAGCCCCGATCACACGCTGGTGCTCCTGAACGGCAAACGCCGACATCACACCGCGCTCACTCACTATTACGGCGCCGGTCAAGGCGCGGGGTCGAGCGGCGTCGACATGAACGCGATCCCGGCCGGCGCCATTGACCGGCTCGAGATTCTCCGTGACGGAGCAGCCGCCCAGTACGGGTCGGACGCCATCGCCGGCGTCGTGAACGTCGTCCTGAAGGAAGGCGTGTTCTCTCCCTTCATCAGCGCGGATCTGGGGCAATACATGACGTCCAAGGAAAACCCGGCGGCACTTCCGGACGCTGGTGGAACACGCCCGGCATATCCCCACGACGGACGCACAGCGGATGTCAATGGGGGGTGGGGCATCCCGCTCGGCCGCGGCTCGCTCGGGCTGTTCGCCGAATATCGCGATCGCGAGCCGACGAACCGGGCAGGACCCGATCCGACCGACATGTTCGTCACGGGCGATGCCGACGCCGTCGTCAACGGCAAGCTCGTCGCCAAGAACAACTCGATCGCCATGCCCAACCATCACTGGGGAGATGGCGCGTCAAAGGATCTGATGACTTTCGCAAGCGCCAACTTCCCCTTCAATCCCGCTGACCCGTCGGCCGGCCTCTACGCGTTCGGCGGATACAGCTTTCGACGCGGCGCCGGCTTCGGATACTTCCGTCCGCCCTCGAGCCAGCGGAACTGGCCCCAGATATATCCGAACGGATTCCTTCCCAAATTTGCTCCGGACGTGCTGGACTTCTCGGCAGCAGGTGGGGCGCGGGGAATGTTCTCAGGGTGGGCCTACGACCTTGGTGGGACGATCGGACACAATGGGTTCAAGTACAACCTCCAGAACACACTCAACACGTCGCTGGGTCCGTGCCTGACCACCGCCTGCGCACCGGGAGCGGACGGAGTGCTGGGCACGGGCGACGACCCTGGAATTCCCAACAAGACGAACATCTTCGCCGGCGAGCTCCGGTTTACCGAGGCGATCCTCAGTCTCGACGCCAGCCACGAGTACGCGATGGGACTCGCATCACCGGTGACCGTCGCCCTTGGCACGGCCTTTCGAAACGAACGCTATGAGATCGTCGCCGGCGAGCCGGCCTCGTATATCAACGGCTTCAACCCGGCCCAGGACGGCAGCATCGCACCGTCCGGCTCGCAGGTCTTCCCGGGGTTCCGGCCAGCCGACGCGGCCGATGCGCATCGGAATAACGTCGGCGCCTACGTCGAGGTCGAGGGTGATCTCGTCCCGAAGCTTCTCGCGAACGTCGCTACGCGCTTTGAGCACTACACCGATTTCGGCAACAGCCTCACTGGCAAGCTGGCGATGCGGTTCCAGCCGACGCGGCGTCTCACTCTCCGCTCCGCGGTGAGCACCGGATTCCGCGCACCGTCGCTCAATCAGAGCTACTTCTCGAGCGTCGTCACCAACTTCCAGGCCGACCCCGTGACGGGGAACCCCGTTCCGTTCGAGATCGGAATATTTCCGGTCAACTCGGTCGAGGCGCGCGCACTCGGCGCGCGACCGCTGAAACCGGAATCCTCGAAAAACTTCAGCGCCGGGTTCGCCGCGACGCCCGTCGAAAACTTCACGCTAACGAGCGACTTCTATTACATCGCCATAGACAATCGCATTGCGATCACCGGATTTCTGGGCACTGGCAGCGATAGCGTCTCCGCGATACTCCGCAACGTCGGTTCGCGCGCCACGACGGCGCAGTATTTCACCAACGCCATCAATACTCGCACTCGCGGCCTCGACATCACCGGAGACTACACGGCTGAAACACTGGGAGGGACTGCCGGCGTGAACGCAGTCTTCAACTTCACGAGGACGACGATTCCGAACGAGGACAACATTCCTCTTCCGCCGGAGCTCCAAGGCACCGGCGTGACGCTGATCAACAAGTACGACGAAGGCGGCTTGCTGGCCATCACGAAGGAGCGTCCCGCGTGGCGCAGCACCGTGACGGGCCAGTACAAGCATGGAGCGTGGAACGGAATGGCGCGCTATTCCTACTACGGGAAGTACATGTCTTCGCTCTATAGCTACAGCGGGGGCGACGTCCAGAACTATAGAGGAAAGGGACTCGTGGACACCGAGCTCGGATTCGCTCCGATGCAGGGATTCAAGCTGTCCGTGGGGGCGCGAAACATTTTTGACGTCTATCCGGACGGGATGAACGAAGGGAACGGCTTCGACATCTTTCCGTGGCCGCCGGCTTCGCCGTTCGGATACAACGGGCGGTACCTGTACACTCGCCTGGAGCTGACCGGAAGATGAGCGGATTGCGGGAGGGGAGACTCCGTCCGGGGAATCCCCCACCGCATTCCCACATTCTTCCGCTTGATTGCGGAGCGAGAGCCGGCTCTCCATACTAGCTGCACTCTCACCCCCTCCCTGTGACACTACACAGCCGCCGCACATTTCTCGCGACCATCGGAGTCGCCGCCCTCGGAATCGCGAGCCGAGATGCCCTGGCCGATGGAGTTCTCCTGGCGCCGCATCGAAAGCTGAAAAAAGTCGGCCTCCAGCTTTACACGGTCCGTGACATGATGAAAGCGGATCTCCCTGGCACGCTCCACAAAGTCGCCGCGATCGGATACAGGGAAGTCGAGTTCGCGGGATATTTCGGCCGGACACCGGCGGAGATTCGAGCGCTCCTCAAAAAGAACGGTCTCACTTCGCCGTCGGCCCACATTCCGCTCGACATCCTGGAGAAGGATTCGGTGAGGGCCTTCGCCGATGCCAAGGCGACCGGACACCAGTGGGTGACTGTCCCATGGCTGCCCGAAGAGAGGCGCAAGACAGCGGACGACTGGAAGCGAATCGCGGCGCTCCTCAACCAATTGGCCCCGCAGGCAAAATCAGCCGGACTCCGTCTCGCCTACCACAATCATGATTTCGAACTGAAGTCCATCGGCGGAACGCGGCCGCTCGACATGCTGCTCACCGAAACTGACCCGTCGCTGGTCGACTTCGAGATGGACCTGTACTGGGTCGTATTCGGCGGCGGCGATCCGCTCGACTACTTCAATCGCTTTCCGAAACGGTTCCGGCTGGTGCACGTGAAGGATTCCGGAGGGCCGCCGGACAATCACATGGTCGATGTCGGACAGGGCAAGATAGACTTCCGCACCATCTTCGCCGCGAGTGACAAGGCCGGGATCAAGCACTACTTCGTAGAGCACGACCAACCTTCCGATCCGATCGCCACGATCCGCAACAGCTACAAGTATCTGTCCGCCCTGAAATTCTGATCGCGAGCACGCCGACGGCAACACGCAAAACGGGGGAACGCGTTACATGACTGGCAAGAAGGTCACGCGCCGCAAGTTCGTCGCTGACACCGGGAAGATCGGCCTCGGGGTGATGATCGTGCCGCGCCACGTTCTCGGGGGCGTCGGATTCCAGGCGCCGAGTGATACGATCAACTTCGCTGTCGTCGGATTTGGCGGCATGGGATCCGAGAACGCGCTCGAGCTGGCGAAGACGGAGAATCTCGTCGCCTTCGCCGACGTCGACTTCGGCTATTCCATGAGCAAGGTGGCGGAGAAGCTGAAGGACGACGACAAGAGGGATCGACCCGAAGGAATCACGCTCAAGCAGAAATTCGACAAGGCAGCCCGCTATTCGGATTTCCGCGAGATGCTCGACAAGCAGAAGGACATCGATGCAGTCGTGATCGCGACGCCCGATCACCTGCACGCCGTGGTCGCGAAGTCCGCGATGCAACTTGGGAAGCATGTGTACGTCCAGAAGCCGCTCACGTATTCCGTGCACGAAGCACGCGTCCTGCGCGACCTGGCTCTCGCGAATCCCAAGATCGTGACACAGATGGGAAATCAGGGTCACTCGAGCGACGGCGCGCGGCTGATCAACGAATGGATCCAGGCCGGCATCATCGGCCCCGTAAGAGAGGTCCACGTCTGGACGAATCGCCCGGTCGTGTACTGGCCGCAGGGGGTTCCCCGGCCCACCGGCTCTCCGCCGCCGGCCGCACCTCCGAGCCCATTCGGGAATCCCTTCAGCTTTCGCTACGTGAATCAGCTTCTCGCGTCCGCGCTGGGTTCCTATCCGGTACCGCCGGGGTTGCATTGGGATCTCTACGTCGGTCCCGTCGCGGAAGATGTCCCGTATCACCCGATCTATCACCCCTTCAACTGGCGCGGCTGGATCAACTTCGGCGTCGGCGCGATCGGCGACATGGGCGCGCACCTGATCGATCATCCCTTCTGGGCGCTCGGACTCACCTATCCGACGAGCATCGAGGCGACATCGACGCAGTGGGGAACGATGCCGATTCCGCCCGATCCGAAAGCGGCGGCGGGATCGCGCGAGGCCAGGGGATACAACAAGCCGGTCTCATATCCGGTCGCGACCGCGGTTCACTATCAGTTCCCCGTGCGCGGAGCGCAGCCACCGGTGAAGCTCAATTGGTACGACGGCGGGCTTTATCCGCCTCGCCCTGACCTGCTGCCGGACGACGTCACGCTCAAGAGCGAAGGTGGCGTGATCTTCATCGGAGATAAGGGAATCCTGATGAATGATACCTACGGATCGAACCCTCGCCTCTTTCCAGTCTCGCTCTCGGAGGAGGCCGCGCTCGTGCCGAAAACGTACGCGAGAATCCCGTGGACCCACGAGATGAACTGGGTGAAGGCGATCAAGGGCGAGACAAAAGCCAGCTCGCCGCTCGAGTACGCGGCGCAGCTAACCGAGACGATGCTGCTCGGGATCGTGGCGCTGCGCACGGGGCAGGGAA
>JAYWBE010000437.1:0-3041 GCA_043781715.1 Gemmatimonadaceae bacterium | reverse complement strand
TTCTCACTTCTCCGGCGACAACGGCGAAGCCACGACCAGCCTCCCCGGCTCGGGCTGCTTCGATCGCCGCGTTGAGCGAGAGAAGATTGGTCTGCTCGGCGATCCTGCTGACCGAGACGACGAACTTGTTGATCTCGCTGGCGCTCGTGTTCAGCTCGCGAACCTGACCGGCGGCCTGCTCGACGATCGTGCGGACGTCGAACAGAATCTTGAGCGCGCGATCTATGTCGATTCGCTTCGCCTCTGCTTCCGCTTCGATCGCGCTCGCGAGTCCGTGCACTTCCTGCGCGCCACCCACGAGGTTGTCGCCGCGGGTGCGAATTCCATCCAGCGCCTCGTTCACCTGGCGCAGCTGCGCCACCTGAGACTCGGCGCCGTGTGACACTTCTTCCACGGCGTCCGCGACTTCACCAGCCGAAGCCGAGATCTGCTTCGACGCCGACAGGAGGTCGCTCGCGGATTGCGCCACTTCGTCAGCCGTCTTGGCCGCGCCGGATGCGATCCGTGACAACGCAATCGTGGCGTGGTTCATCGCGTCGGCGAGAGTGCGGAACTCGCCCGGCATTTCGCCTTCGGTGCGCTGTTGCAGGTCGCCGAGGCTCAGTTGAACCGCGTGCTTGACGAGCGCCCGCAGAGGACGGCCGACTGCGCGCCCAGTGCGAAGGACAATCATGAGGGCAAGAAGAGTCGCGACGGTGATGACGGACACCAGAATACGGGAGCGCGCGGTCGCCTGACCGCGTAGGTCGGCCGACATCCCGGCCAGCTGCTGCGCGCGGGAATGCTCGAGGCCGGTCAACTGCTCCAGTAACCCAGGCACCATCTTGCGCGCCTTCTGCGCCTCCGCATGTGCCTCGTCGAGGCGCCCGAGGTCGGTCAACCTGTGCGACAGCGCAAATGACGATTCTACCCGCGCCAGCGTCGTGTCGATTGCCACCGTGCGAGCGATCTGCTCGGCGACGTCGCGCCGGGCGCTGTAATTCCGGTGCAGCCGGTGCGCTTCCCAGCCGAGGCGACGGAATTCGCCGTCGGACTTGGCGTCCTGATCGCTGAGATAAGTGTTCGCGGCCTGTATTTCCTGCGTGACGACATTGGAGAAGTCAGACGCCTGCTTCGCGTCCTGCTGGGCGTCGGCGAGAGTCTCAGTTACGCGATCTGCCATCTGCGCCATCGAGATCCAGCCCACCGCTCCCGCTCCCAGCAGCAACAGAATGAGGAACGAGAAGCCGACCGCCAGGACCTGACGAATCGTCTGGAATTTGAAGGGAAGCTTCATTTGGCCTCCGCGACGGTCAGCAGGCCGTCGTGAGCGCGGAGGACGCGGAATCGCATGCCGACCGGATCGCCTGTGTCCTCGAAGAACGCTGGGCCCGTCAACCCTTGATACGCGGTCTCACGGTTCAGAGAATGGAGATAGTCGCGGATTGCTCTGCGGTCCGGACCTTTCGCCTTGAGCGCCTGCGCGATGAGCCGGGTCGCGTCGTACGCGAGCGCGGCGTGCGCGTCAGGGTCCGTATTGAATTTCTTCCTGAACGCTGCAACGAAGGCGCGCGCCGCCGGTGAGGGGTCTTCCGCCGTGAACGACATCCCGATGTAGGTTCCTTCGGACGTCGCGGTATCGGCGAGGATTCCCTGCCATCCGTCGCCACCGACGAAGGTGGCGTTGAAACCCTGGCGCCTCGCCTCCTGCAGAATCTTCAGCCCCGATGCGACGCGGCCCGCGACGAACACGATCTTCGGCTTCCGCGTCTTGAGATACGATATGTAGGGCTCAGCCGTCGGCATGTCCGCGTTGATCGGATCGAGACTCAGGATCTCGCCGTGAAAGGAGCGGCGGAACGAATCGGCCAGGCCGCGGCCGTAGGTATTGTTTTCGTAGAGCACTGCCACGGTAGCCGGAGTACGCAGGCCGGACTTCGTCGCGAAGTTGGCGAGCGCGATTCCGTTGAGGGAGTCGCTCGATATGATGCGGAACACCCAGCTCGAGATGCCGGTGAGGTCGGGGGAGGTGGCGCTCGTCGCAACCGCGGCCAGCTGCCCATCGTAAACGGGGGCGGCGGACAGCATGCCGGACGAGTTTACGTGACCGATGACTGCCGAGATGGAGGGGGTCGCCACGAAAACCTGCGCGATTTTTGCGGCCGTGGGGCCGTCACCGTCGTCATCCCGCGGAATCACCCTGAGCGGGTGACCGTCGATGCCGCCGGCCTTGTTGATCTCTTCGACTGCGAGCTCCACGCCCTGCAGATTCTGAAGCCCGTAACCCTGCTTCCAAGGCCCGGCAGCTCCCACTATGTAAGGCGGCTTGCTCCCGGCGCATGCCGCGAGCGCGAGCAGCGCGATTGACCAGACGGCTTTAGACGACAACTTCTCCCTCCCCTCGAGTTCGGGGACATGTTTGTCCCCCGAATTGACGAGGTCCAAGCTCGGCCGGTCACTCATTTTGGCGATAAAGATTCCGATCCGGCCCCCCGCGTCGAGTTGAAGCCGAAGAACTGCGAACGAAGACTGCCTGCCCGGGGCTATGGGCGGGCCGGCTACGGAGAAAGCAAAACCCTCCGCCCGATGGAGCGTCCTTTAAAGTAGGCCGAGCTTCGCTCGGCCTGTCGTCTCATCGTGCCCCACTAATCGCTGGACTAAATGCAACTGCGGTCAATCGCTCTAACTGCGGCAATTCTGGCAGCCGGTGGCCGCGCCGGCGCACAGGACGTGCGCGTCGAAGTCGTCGAAGCATCCACCGGTAAGCCCATTGTGGGAGCCAACGTGTCGCTTCTCGATTCGGCGGCAGCCGTCTCATTCGTGGGCGGCTTCAGCAATCAGAGCGGACGTACCGACCTTCGCGCTCCTGCGAGCGGCCCCTATCGCGTGCGCGCCGACAAGGTTGGATTCGATACGTGGACCTCGGTGCAGCTTCACCTTGGCGATCGGCCGGTCTTAGTCCGCGTGGGAATGGCGCCGACGAGAACCCCGGCGCCGATCATGCCGCGAAGCGAGACGGCCTGCCAGCAGCTCACCGGTCCGGGAACTCCGGCGGGCGATCT
>JAYWBE010000436.1:0-9237 GCA_043781715.1 Gemmatimonadaceae bacterium | reverse complement strand
GACGAATCTCGTTGCGCCCGTATTCGGCGAGCTCGAGATCCTTGACCTTGTACGGCTCTCGTCCTGCTTCGATTGCCGCGGTGAATGCGTTCATCGGTTCTGCGATCGTGGCCACTGTGCGCTCCATTGGATGGTCTGCGTGTGCTTGTTAAGCGGTTTTCCTGAGCGGAACCGCGTCCGCTTTCTTGCGCGAGCTACTCTTTGTCGCCACCGCGCTCCGTTTGCCGGTGGCGGCGAAAAGCATCGGGCCTTTGGCGTCGGGATCAGCCGGCAGTGCGTTGTAGCGAAACCTCTCCAATCCTGCCGCTTGCATCCAGCCGCCAAGCATTGCGGCGTCGAATCCCTGCCAGAGGTGACCCATCGTCTGACGCAGGTCCTGCCGGTCGTGCGGCATCATGTCGAGTACGAGCAGTCGTCCACCGGGCTTGAGCACACGAACGGCTTCCGAGATCACCCGCGCCGGATCGGTGACGTAGTGGAGCACCAGGAAAACGAGTGCCACATCGACTTCTCCGTCCGCGAGAGGCAATGCTTCCAGGTGCCCGTTCCGGATATCGACGTTCTCAACTCCATGGAGCCGCTTTCTGGCCGCGGCCAGCATGGCGCCCGACTCGTCCACCGCGATCACGCGCTCGACGAACGGCGCCAGAGATTGTGTGATCGCTCCGGTGCCGCAGCCAAGGTCCGCGACCGACCACGATTCATCGAGAAGTCCGAGGAGAGCGACGTCCGCGCGGCGACCGAACAGCTCGAGTCGCATCCTGTCCCACTGACCCGCGGAGGTCGAGAAGAACTGCTGCGACCGCGTGCTCCGCTCGGCGAGCACGGCCTGCGTGCGGCGCGCATCGTGTTCGGCGGCGTTCGTGTGCATGACTTCGTCACGCACGATATGCCAGAGGCGGCGGCTTGGCGGGTCCAGAGTGTCGGATGCGAGGCGATAGTGGCGGCTCGTTCCCTCGGCGCGGGCCTCCACCCACCCTTCGGCGTTCAGCAGCTTGAGGTGCCTGCTGATAGTGGATTGGGGCAGCTGAAGGATCGACCGCAGCTCGTTCACGCTGAGCTCGTTCCGCTCGAGGGCGAGCAGAAGCCTGCTCCTCGTCGAGTCGGCGAGGGCTGTCATCTGCCCGAATAGGGTGGGGGCGGTCAAATGCTCAATCCGTTCATCCGGATTTAAGGTTATAGCAAACAGGGCCAGAAGTCAAGGGACGGCAGGCAGTACGTGGTCATTGCCGCTGGCGGCGACGGGAAGGCGTGGGGCTGGAGCGATCAGGTGATCGCGTTTGCCCTTCCGCGGCCCGCGCGCTGATATTCTTCAAGTGCGATTCAACGCACCAAACCAACACCCCCCTTTAATGACGTTTGAAAAGAGTCTTCGCCGCCTCGATGAAATCATGGCCGCCCTGGAAGGAGAGCAGGTTGGACTCGACGCGTCGCTCAAGCTGTTCGAAGAGGGCATTGAGCTGCTGCGCGCCGCCTCGACCGAGCTCGACGAGGCGGAGACGAAAGTCCAGATGCTCCTCGAGAAGTCAGACGGGGGCTTCGAGCTACGGGAGATGGATCTCTAGAGAAGTGCCGCATCGTTTCGATGTGGATCGGGAGAGAATCGAGCGGCGGCTGGATGAGATCTGCGCCGGCTGTCTCTCCGATCTGCCAGTCACGGTGGCCAGTGCCATCCGGTATGGACTCAAGAGTCCTGGGAAGAGATTGCGTCCCCTCCTTCTTCTCTTTGCCTATCGCGCGGCCGGTGGCAGTGAAGACGCGAGCCTGCTTGCATGCGCGCCTGAAGTGATTCACTCCTACTCGCTGATGCACGATGATTTGCCGTGCATGGACGACGACGACATGCGCCGCGGCCGGCCGACGGTGCACAAAGTCTACGGCTCGAGGACCGCGATACTGGGCGGCGTCGCGATGATTCCGCTCGCGGTTAAGGTGGTGCGCGACTCGGCGCGGGCGATGCGGCTGCCCCAGCAAGCGAGGGCGAAGCTTCTCGAAACGCTGCTCGACGCCGGTGGCGCGCGGGGAATGATCGGAGGACAGCTTCGCGATCTGGCCGGGGAAGGATTGTCGCTGTCGCTGGAGGAGCGGGAAGGAATTCACTCCGCCAAGACCGGGGCGTTGATCGTGGCCTCGGTCAGGATGGGCGGCCTCGCAGCGGGCGCGGGCGAAGCGCAGATCGCCGCGCTCGAGCGCTATGGCCGCGCCGTCGGACTCGCCTTCCAGATAATGGATGATGTCCTCGATGTGACGTCGACCACGAGCGCCCTCGGCAAGACTACCGGCAGGGACGCCGCACTCGGGAAAAGCACTTATCCCGCGCTGCTCGGCGTCGAAGGTGCCCGTCAGAGAGCGCAGGCTCTCATCGGCGATGGTCTGGAGAGCCTCGGGGAGCAGAAAATGCTCACGCAGGAGCTTTCACAAGTTGCTAATTTCATAGTTACCCGTACGTCCTGAAAAACACGTCCGACATGTCCATCCTCGACCGTATCCACTCCCCCGCGGATCTCAAGCCGATGACGCGCGACGAGCTGCGCGCCGTCTCCGAAGAGATGCGCGTCCGTCTCATCGAGACATGCTCCCGTACTGGCGGCCACATCGGCGCCGGACTCGGGGTGGTCGAGCTGACTGTGGCGCTGCACGCCGTATTCGATGCGCCGAGGGACCGGATCGTCTGGGATGTGGGGCATCAAGGGTACCCGCACAAATTCCTCACCGGACGAGCTGGTAAATTCGAGACGCTTCGCCAGGAGAACGGGCTGTCGGGATTCCTCAAGCGAACGGAGAGCGAGTACGACACCTTCGGCGCTGGACACGCGGGGACGGCGATATCCGCGGGTTACGGAATGGCCGTCGCGCGTGATCTGAACGGAGAGGACTTCAAGGTCGTCTCCATTCTTGGAGATGGAGCGCTCACCTGCGGGTTGGCGTATGAAGGCCTCAACAACGCTGGCGCCTCGGAGCGCGACTTCATCGTCATTCTCAACGACAACGAGATGTCGATAGCGCCAAACGTTGGCGCGATGTCAAAGTACCTGACTTCGATTCAGCGGAACCCGCTTTACAATCGCGTCCGGTCCGCGATCGGAAGCGTGATCGACGCCGCGCCCGGGCCTCTTTCCGGAGTAGGTACGCTGGTCAGAAAGTGGGAGGAGAGCGTGAAGACCTTCTTCACTCCAGGCGTTCTCTTCGAGGAGCTCGGCTTCCGCTACTTCGGCCCAATCGACGGTCACGACATCGATGCGCTGATGGATACCTTCGCGGCCGTGAGGGACATGAGCGGACCCCGTCTCATTCACTGCATCACGCAGAAAGGAAAAGGCTTTCCCGCGGGCGAGCACATCGAGAAGTGGCACGCGCTTCCGCCGGGACACGATCCGGCCACCGGGAAGCAGCGCAAAGTGTCCTCTGCGAATTCGGCTTACACCGCCGCGTTCGGACAGGGCCTGGTCGAGCTCGCGAATGAGAACCCGCGACTCGTCGCCATCACAGGCGCAATGCCCAGTGGAACGGGAACCGCCGCGTTCGCGAAGGCGTACCCCGAGCGCTTCTTCGATGTCGGAATCGCGGAAGGGCACGGGGTGACGTTCGCGGCCGGTCTCGCCACCGAGGGAATTCGGCCGGTGTGCGCCATCTACTCGACGTTTCTCCAGCGTGCATACGACAACGTCATTCACGACGTCGCCATCCAGCATCTCCCGGTCGTGTTCGCGATGGATCGCGCCGGCGTCGTGGGCGAAGACGGTCCCACCCACATGGGGTTGTACGACATCGCCTACATGCTTGCCGTTCCCGGAATGGTCGTCACCGCGCCAAAGAACGGCAGGGAGATGATCGCGCTGCTCCGGAGCGGACTCGAGTACGACAAGGGACCCTTTTGCCTCAGGTATCCGCGCGACGCCACGCCCGACACTGTTCCGCCGGCGTCCGACATCGAGGCGATTCCGCACGCTTCGTGGGAGATTCTTCGCCGCGGCATCAGCGCCGGACGCGATACGGACAAGGCCATCGCGATACTCGCAGTCGGCACCATGGTACTTGCATCGCTTGCTGCCGCGGACATCCTCGCGGATAGCGGTGTGAGCGCGACGGTGGTGAACTGCAGGTATCTCAAGCCCCACGACGAGCGAGCTCTGGCCGAGATCGTCGGCGATCACCGCAACATACTGGTGGTCGAGGAAGGAACGGTCGTCAACGGATTTGGATCGCACATGGCGGCCGTGATCGCGGAGATGGATTCGTCGGCGCGAGTCGTGACACACGGAGTGCCGGACGACTTCGTGGATCAGGCGCCGCGCGCGAAGCAGCTCGCGCTTCTGGGGCTCGACGCGCGTGGGATCGCGCAGCGCGCGAGCGATGCGTTCGGATTGGAGAGCTCGCGGGGCACCCACCTTCGTGCCGTCTGATGCGGCTTGGAGTCATCGGGCATCAGGGATACGATGAGCTGCCTGAAATTCTACGCACGCTCTTTCGTGTTGCGCCCGGGCTCGCGATCGAGCCCCTGCTCGAACAAGGCCTTCACGAGATAGCAGGGAAGGGCGCGCGTCTCGAGGATGCGCAGCAGCTCGACGCCCTGGTGACATTGGGCGGCGACGGAACTCTGCTCCGCGGCGCGCGCTTTCTCGACGGACGCGACATTCCGATACTCGGGGTGAATCTCGGGCGTCTGGGCTTTCTCACCAGCTGCCTGAGCGACGACTTCGAGCCCGCGCTCAAGAATCTCGCGAGCGGCGATTACGTTGCCCAGCCGCGCATGGCTCTCACCGCCCGCGCGATCAGCTCCGACGGCGAAGCGCGCAAGCAGTGGCGGGCGCTCAATGATTTCGTACTCCACAAGGGCGGCTTCGCCCGCGTCGTCCGGCTGAACGTCTTCGTCGATGGTGAAAGCATTGGCACCTACGCCTGCGATGGCGTCGTGATCTCCACTCCTACCGGGTCCACCGCCTACAGTCTTTCCGCGGGGGGACCAGTAGTGGTGCCGACAGTGGAGTCCATCATCATCACGCCGATCTCTCCGCACACTCTCGCGGTTCGCTCCCTCGTGATCCCCGCCGACTCCGAAGTGACCGTGGAAGCAATCGAGACTCCGACGGAACTTCTGGTTACGGTGGACGGACAGGTGGGAACGAATTTCGTAAAAGGCGAGAAGCTCAAGGTGAGAAGGGCCGACAATCCCGTTCGCATCATCCGCTTTCCCGGTGCGACGTTCTTCGAGCGAATGCGGGTCAAACTCGGTTGGGGAGGATTGCCCGACCGCGACCAACCGTACTGATGCTGACAGAGCTGCGCATCCGGAACTTCGCGATCATCGAGCAGGTGACGCTTCCGCTCGCCGAGGGGTTCAATGTCCTCTCCGGAGAGACGGGCGCCGGAAAGTCCATCATCGTCGGAGCGCTGGGACTGCTGCTCGGCGAGAGGGCGAGCGCGGATCTGATCCGCTCCGGAGCCGAAAAGGCGACGGTCGAGGGCGTATTCGATGTCACCAACGTGCAGGGAATCGTCGAGCTGGCCGACGAGCGCGGGATCGAAGTCGAGGACGACACGCTCGTCCTGAAGCGCGAGATTGCCGCGAACGGACGTGGGCGCGCCTGGATCAACGGCGCCACCGTGACCGCCACGGTGCTGGCGGAGATCGGGCGTCAGCTCGTGAATTTGCACGGCCAGCACGACGCGCAGACGCTGCTCGATGGCGAATCGCAGCGACGGATTCTGGACGCGTTCGGCGGGGCCGAGCCGCAAGCGGGGCTGGTTCGCGGCACCTACGCGGAGCTCGCGGGCGTCCGCCGCGAGATTTCGAGCCTCTCGTCGCGGCGCGCCGAAGCGGAGAAGCGGGCTGACTATCTGAGGCACGTAGCGAAAGAGATCGAGGATGCGCGCCTTTCGCCCGGCGAAGACGCCAAGCTCGAGGACGAAGCGCGGGTGCTCGAAAACGCCGACGAGCTCCGGACGCTGGCGAGCAGCCTGAGCGAGCTTCTCTCCGGCGAAGATGCGAGCGTGCTGAGTCAGCTCGGCGCATCTCAGCGTCCGCTGACATCCATAGAGCGCATCGATCCTTCCGCGGCGCGGATGCAGGAGCTGTTCGACGCGGGCTTTTACGCACTACAGGAGCTGGCGCGGAGCGTGGAAGACTACGCCGCCTCGGTGGATCTCGACCCCGCGCGTCTCGACGACGTGCGGCAGCGTCGTGACCGGCTCTTCGGGCTGCTCAAGAAGCACGGCCCGACGCTCGACAACGTGATCGAGGCTGGCCGGTCCGCGCGCTCGGAGCTGGATCTGATCGACACAGCGCAGTTCGATCTCGCGAATCTCACCGCGCGCGAAGCGGACGCTCGCCGGCGTGTCTCCGCCGAAGCGGAGAAGCTTTCCGACATGCGGCTTTCCGCTGCGAAGAAGCTCGCTAAGGCTGTCGACGCGCTGCTGCCACCGTTAGGAATGCCCGATGGCCGTTTCTCGGTGTCCCTCGTCGCGCGCGACGAGTCCACGGCGGAGGGCGCCGAAGATATCGAATTCCGCGTCGCGCTCAATGTCGGGCACGACGATCGTCCGCTCGCGCGCGTCGCGTCAGGTGGAGAGCTCTCCCGCGTGATGCTCGCGCTGAAGACGATTCTCGCGCGCGTCGATCGCGTGCCGACATTGATATTCGACGAGGTGGATGCCGGAATCGGCGGACGCGTGGGGCTGCAGGTCGGTGACACACTGCGCCGCGTCGCGAAGGAGCACCAGGTGTTCGCGATCTCGCACTTGCCGCAGATCGCCGCTCGCGCACATCACCACATCGTCGTCGCGAAAGGCGACAAGGGCGGCGTTACAACCGCCGATATCAAGGTGCTCGAGGGAACGAGCAGAGTGAACGAGATCGCGCGGATGCTGGGCGGAGATCCAGAGAGCAAGGTCAGTCGGGCCCACGCGAAGGAGCTGCTCGAGAGCGCGGCAGCGCCGGCGTGACCGTTCGCCACCCGTTCTCTTGTTGTTCGTTTTTCGAATTACTTCCCGCCGAATATCCTCGCGTAGAGACGCAGCTGGATCTGGTCGGTGAAGAACTTCGGCTGATTACCGCCCGCGCCCTTCACGGTCTGCCAGTGGAGGTACTGGACCTCGAACGGAACCTTCGCCTTCCCCTGCTCGAAGGAATAGACATTCGAGAATGAGATTCCGCCGCCGAGTCTGTGCTCCGTCTGCGCGGTCTCCAAGTCGAGCGTCGCCGCGTCGATCGTGATATCGGAGAATCCCGTCACCGCCGCCGGAATCGTGAAGGTCCCGGTGTAGTCATCCTGCTTCTTGTTACGGTACATGTACCAGCCCGAGACCGACAGGAAGTCGTTGACTACGATGCGGGGCGCCGTCTCGAACTCGAATGTGGTGCCAAGCTGCCGGCGTATGGTCTGCTTGCGGTAGAGCGGAGCGAGCTCTTCGTTGGGCAGGTCGATGATGCGCATCTCCTGGTCATCGGAGAACGGCTTGTTGAAGCGCACAATGAAGGACTGCCAGAAGCGGCTCCCGAGCAGAACATCGCCGAACCACCTGCCTTCGACAGTCTTCGCTTTGCGACCCGTACCGATGTCGATGAAGTTGTTGGGCGATTCGATCTGAGCGGTCGGGAGGCGGAAGGTTACTCCGACGGCGGTGCGGAAGTTCAGTCCCTTCGGCGACATTCTCGCCTCGGTACTGCGGCCGAAGGAATCGAACACCGAAAACTTGCCGCCGATATCGATGTCGCCCACGTGAGAGCGGCTGACTGACTGAAGCGGGTCGGCGGCAATCCCGAACGCGGGGTTGGTCAGGATGACCTGCGCATCACGCACCGTGAGTCGCCCCTGGGAGGCAAACGGGCCGTTCGTGGTGATCGGATTGCCGGCGCCCAAAAAGCTGCTGTAGAGCGACTTGAATGCCTGGACCCGCGCTTCGATCGCCAGTTGCGCGTCGGTGCCGACGATCGGCACGAACGGCGAAGTCGAATAGATCTGATTGACGCCGCCCGCGAACGCTCTCGAGTTGGCAATCAGCGCCCTCGCGTTCGCCTGATTGGCAAGGAGCGCGGGACACGAGGGAGACGCGGCGGGGTTGGCCTGGCACGCGGCAATCGAACCCTCGAGGGTGTTGGCAGCGGTGGTGAATTGCGTGAACATCGTCGTGTTCTGAGTAGCGGCCGCCGCGACAGCTAGCGCGGGGTTGAACCCGATGTTTCCCTGCGTTCCGGTCGTGTTGACGTTGAAGAACGCCGAGGTCTCCGTATGGACGTACGGCACCTGAATGCCGACTGAGAAGCGGTTCGAGAGTCCGGCCTCGAATACGAACGGATACGCCGTGACGTGATCGCGCAGGTTCACCACGGTGTTTCCGAGCGTCGGGTACCAGATGGGATTTCCGGTTAGCTGCTGTAGTCCGCCCTGCAGTGCGATGAGATTCGGGAACTGCCTCACGCCAATGGTATCGAGGGTGAAGTCGATGCCGAGCGGCTCCAGTGCGCCGTCGGGATGCCCAGGGGTGTCCTTGCCGTAGCGCTCGTTGAACCAGGTCCAATTCCCGAGGGTTCGGAACCGGAACACACCCCGAGGAAGCACCAGGGCGTCGTCACCAACGCCGAGCACCCGCTGAGCGCCTGCCGGATTGGCGAAAACCGCCATGAATGCCAGAGCTACGGTGGAAACGCCGACCAAAAGACGCCGCATAGGTTCTCCGCACGGTGTGAACGGGCATTAGAGGCGTTCGTGTCAGTAAGAGACGTCCGCCAGCGAGGAGACGTTACCATTCCGCGCGAGGTTTTGTCAACTTGAAATTGCGAGACTCCCAGTGACACAACGCCGCTTGTTGGCGTCGTTTTTCGCCGGTAGCTTTGTCACTGCTTGCGGGAATAGCTCAGTTGGTAGAGCACAACCTTGCCAAGGTTGGGGTCGCGGGTTCGAGTCCCGTTTCCCGCTTCGTTTCTCTTCGGGGTCAGTGCCACCCATCCGCGCTGGCTCGTCCTTCTCCGCTCGGGTGGCGAAATCGGTAGACGCGAGGGACTTAAAATCCCTTGGGATAAGATCCCATGCGGGTTCGATCCCCGCCCCGAGCATCCAGTCACCCGCGACACGCCATGAGCGCAGCAACGGCAATGAGGTTCGCGCCAAGAAGTATCGAGCGCGTACTACTGATCGTGAACCCGGGTTCACGGCGGGGAGCGCGCATCCACCGCCAGGCGCTGAAGGCCTTTGCCGACGCCGGGGTCGCTTGCGACTCCATGCCAACCGAAGGGCCCGG
>JAYWBE010000435.1:0-3044 GCA_043781715.1 Gemmatimonadaceae bacterium | reverse complement strand
GCTCCGCGTCCTCGAGAGTGTAGGTGGGATTCCCCAGGATCTCGGTCACCATCGGATTGTCTACGACCCACGCGCCCTCTTCGCCATCCGCCTTCTTGCGGGCGCGCTTCCGCATCAACGCGGCGATGTTCCGCTCGAAGTTGCGGAGTCCGGCCTCCCGCGAATAGCGGCTCGAGATGTAGCCCAGGACTTCGTCGGTGAACTGGATGTCCTTGTCGGTGATTCCGTGCTCCTCGAGCAGGCGCGGCAGCATGTAACGCCACGCAATCTCGACTTTTTCTTCCACCGTGTAGCCCAGCACGCGGATGACTTCCATGCGGTCGCGCAGCGGTGCGGGAATGTCGAATAGGTTGTTCGCGGTGCAGATGAAGAGAATGCTCGAGAGATCGAACGGCAGATTGAGGTAGTGGTCGACGAAGTTCGAGTTCTGCGACGGATCGAGGACCTCGAGCATCGCCGCGGTAGGATCTCCAGAGGGACCTCCGCTGGTCATTTTATCGATCTCGTCGATCATCAGTACCGCGTCCCGTACCTGCACGCGTCGCAGCGCCTGGAGGATCAGGCCCGGCATCGCGCCCACGTAGGTGCGGCGATGTCCTCTGACCTCCGCCTCGTCGCGTACCCCGCCGACTGAAATGCGGTAGAAGGCGCGGGTGATGGACATCGCGATCGCTTCGCCGAGGGAAGTCTTGCCCGTACCCGGCGGGCCGACGAAGCAAAGAATCGGACCGTGGGGATCGCCGCCGCGGAGCTTCCGCACCGCGAGATACTCGGTGATGCGCTCCTTCGCTTCCTTGAGGCCATAGTGCCGGCTATCCAACAGCTCTTCGACTTTTTTCAGCTCGATGATTTCGTCTTTCGACGATTTGACGTTCCACGGAAGCGCGAGCATCCAGTCGAGATAAGTGCGAATGACCTGATATTCACTCGAGGCGGGGGACAGGTTTCGCATCCGCTCGATCTCGCGCCGCCCTTCCTGTGCCGCTTTCTCGGGGAGATTCGCTTCCTCGAGCTTTTTCAGGGTCTCGACCGCTTCCTTTTCGCCCGGATCGCCCTCCCCCAGCTCCGACTGGATCGCGCGCAGCTGCTGGCGCAAGTAAAACTCGCGCTGGTGCTGCTCGATCTTGATCTCGGTCTGCCGCTTCACATCCTCGGCCACGCGCGCGCGCCCGACCTCACGCTCCACCCGGCCGAGCAGGAATTTGAGGCGCTGGCCGATGTTGAGGCGCTGAAGAATCTCGTCCTTGTCGGAGACCTTGAAGTTGAGATTTGTCGCGGCGAGATCGGCGAAGCGTCCCGGATCGGAAATGTTCATCTTGAGGATCGCTGGCACTTCGTCCGGAATCCGCTCGATCAGCTCGGCCAGCGTCTCGGCGCCCGCGACGATGCGGGAGATCAGATC
Organism: Gemmatimonadaceae bacterium; assembly: GCA_043781715.1. Classification (GTDB taxonomy): domain Bacteria; phylum Gemmatimonadota; class Gemmatimonadetes; order Gemmatimonadales; family Gemmatimonadaceae; genus UBA4720. Next base: position 1,642 of record JAYWBE010000435.1, on the reverse strand, counting down.
GTCCACCTCGTTCGCATCCGGCGCGATCTCTTTCGCCGGCTTGACGCGGACGATCGCGAACGGGTCGGTCTGGACGACTCCCTCGACCACCAGGCGACGCAGCCCCTGGAGGGTGATCTGAACGGTTTCGCCAGGGAGATTGATTCGCTCGTGCACTCGGGCGGCGACGCCGACGCGCCCGACAAACCGCTCTGGATCGAGCACATCGTCGTGGTCGCCGCTCGCCACCACCAATCCAACAATCAAGCCTGCCTGCTCGTTGGCCTTGAGCAGCGCGAGGTTCTCCGGCGCACCCATCTGCACGGCGATCGTGCCGAGTGGATAGACAATCGTGGATCGAAGCGCCATGAGAGGCAGCGTCGATGGTATTTCAGCGTGTAGTATGTCATCCTTACGCTGGGCAGGCGGCATCCAGTCCCTCGCGAACGGCGTGATGCTTCAGTTGTTTCAGAAGTTAACGGCGCCTAAGTTTAAAGGCTATGTTCGAGGATCTGAGCGAAAAGCTCGAAGCCACGTTCGCCCGCCTGCGTGGCCGCGGTGTTCTCACCGAAGCCGACATCAGGGAGGGCCTGCGCGAAGTCCGCCGCGTACTGCTCGAGGCCGACGTCAACTTTCAGCTCACGCGCGAATTTCTCGAGCGCGTGGAAAAGAAAGCGACGGGCGTCAACGCGCTCACTACGGTCTCTCCCGGACAGCAGCTAGTCAAGGTCGTACATGAAGAGCTGACCGCCATGCTGGGTGAGCGCCGCGAGGGATTGAAGCTCGGTACAGTGCCCCCGTCGGTCGTGATGATGGTGGGCCTGCAGGGATCCGGTAAGACCACCACCGCCGCCAAGCTCGCGAGAAAGCTCAAGGCGGAGGGTCGTTCCACGCGCTTGGTAGCGGCCGATGTCTACAGGCCCGCGGCCATCGACCAGTTGGTGACGCTGGGCCGCGAGCTGTCTATCCCGGTCTACGCGGATCGAAGCACGACGGACGTGGTGAAGATCGCGCGCGCGGGAGTCGCGGAAGCTTTGCGCGAGCGTGACCGCGTCGTGATTATAGACACCGCCGGCCGCCTCCAGATCGACGACGCGATGATGCAGGAGCTTTCGCGCCTCAAGGAAGCGCTTCGTCCCTCCGAGATTCTACTCGTCGCCGACGGGATGACCGGACAGGACGCCGTGAAGATCGCGCAGGGCTTCGATAAGGTGCTCGACATCACCGGTGTAGTGCTGACCAAGATGGACGGCGACGCCAGAGGCGGAGCGGCGCTTTCGATCTATGGCGTGACGAAGAAGCCAATTAAGTATATAGGCGTTGGAGAAAAGCCCGACGCGCTGGAGGAGTTCCATCCCGAGAGAATGGCGGGTCGCATCCTCCAGATGGGCGACATCGTCACGCTCGTCGAGAAGGCGCAGGCATCGTTCGATGAGGCCGAGGCGAAGCGGCTCGAGAAGAAAGTCCGCAAGGAGGGAATGGACCTCAACGATTTCCTCAACAGCATGCGACAGATCGAGAAGATGGGCCCGCTGGAAGGAATCCTGAAAATGCTACCGGGCGTGAACACCAAGGCGCTCAAGCAGATGAAGGCGGATCCCAAGCGGATGAAGCACGTAGAGGCGATCGTGCTCTCGATGACGCCCGAGGAGCGGAAGAATCC
>JAYWBE010000434.1:0-3051 GCA_043781715.1 Gemmatimonadaceae bacterium | reverse complement strand
ACCCAACGACCGTGCCGATAATAACAATTGCTTCTAGCAAGGAGGCGATTTTTATATCGAGATTCAGAGTCGCATCTAGACCACCGTAAGTGTTTTGGTGGTCGGCGTAGAAACTAAGGACTGAGTAGAAGGAATATGTTATCCGAAATATTCCTCCCACTTGCGTGACGACGAACCATGCGAGCCACCCGTCGATACCTTTGGGACCGGGGGTCTTAGGCCTAATCGGTTGAGCCGCGTTACTCTCACCGAGTTGAGCGCGCTCGTGGTGTTCCATAGAGTCTGCGTTCGAGGAATGTTCGTGATACGGCGGACGCTGTTCCGCCCAACTTCTTGCTCCTCAACCCACCCGAGAATAGTCAGGAAGCGATAAACAATAACAGCGTTTAAGGCAGTGCGCTGAGGGCGGAAAAGCGGAAGCGAGAACGGGTCTTGTCTCTATACCCGTAATGATGTTGAGGGGTATAGAGGGAAGACCTTACCGCACTTCCGCCTCGCCTTCTGGCGTAGCACTTCCGAATTCTATGGTTGACATCGCATCCGGATCCGTTCCTCGCACAACACCGAGGGACTCGTCAGCCGTTTGATGGTGACGAAGCCGTAAGGGGGATGGTACGTTAATCGGTTCGAAGACTTTTCGACGCTACGGGCCGCCGGCCCTTTAGAAAATCCGATGACCCGGGACAACGGCACACCCACAATCAACTAGAGAGCCTCATGCGAATCAGGACCGGATTACTCCTCGCGGCATTCGCCGCCACAGCGTGCAAGGACGGTCCGACCTCACCGCAGCAAGTTGCGGTGGCCGGGACAATGCAGGCCGACCGGTCGACCGGAGAGACGCCCAACTACAATCTGGAAGTCATCCTGCGTGGTGACGGCTTCGGACATGTAAAGTTTCGGCAACCCGGCAACGACGACGCACACACTGTCTTCCTGGGAGTATGGGTGCGGGATCTCGAGCCCAATACCAGTTATCAGCTTGAGCGCGCTGTGGACAGGACTCTCGATGGTAACTGCACCAGCACTAGCTGGCTCACGCTTGGCAAGGGAGCGGTGCCGCAGTCTATCGTGACGGACGAGCACGGGACCGGTACCGCTGACCTTTTTCGAACCTTCCCCTCTGCCTTAGTCGGCTTGACCTTCGACATTCACTTTCACGTGATCCGGCAAGACACTAAAGCGGTCGTGCTGACGAGTGAGTGCTACCAGTTCACCGTGAGATAGACCGTCGTCCTGAATTAACCGATTAGCAGTGCGGCGACTGCTGACGCCGAGTCGGTAGATCGGGTCGCCGCGGGAGGATGGAAGGACACGCAGACACTGGTGAACTGCTATCAGCACGCAGATCTAGAGACCATGCTCGCCGTAATGTCCGAGCCGAGAAAGGTCTCAGACCGGGCTACAGGTACGTGAAATCGGTACAAACGGGTACCCAAACGGGTACCGCTTTCCGAGAAAGAAAAACGGCCTGACACCGAAGTTGATGTCAGACCGCTAGTTAATCAGTCGGGGCGACTGGATTTGAACCAGCGACCTCCTGCTCCCGAAGCAGGCGCGCTACCGGGCTACGCTACGCCCCGAAATACGACTAAACACCCCTCGACCCGAGGGACGCTGACACATGTTAACACGCACAGGCGCCCGACGGGAGCCCGAGAATTCAAGCGTCTTGCAGTGTGCAACAGCTCTCGCAATTCGCCACAAATAGGGCAATAAGCGCATATTTGTGATATATCTAAGTGTCCATTCGACAAATACTTAGCTCGATTGGTCGGCCTGAAAATCTTGGTGTTTTTCGCGTTGCTTGGGTGGCAGTCATCGCGTCTTACCTATAGAAAAAGACAGCCTCGACAAATTCAACCGCTGGCTGCCGGACACACAGTAAACCTTGGAGCAATTTCGATGAGCGCGACCCGTTATCTTCTGGCCGCGATGGTGCTTGGATCAGCCATCAGCGCAACCCAGGCAAATGCACAGTGCAGTGGCAACGCTGGTGGATGCCTTACCGTGAACACCGCCTCGGCGACCGTCAACGCGCTGGTCAAGCTCGGTATGAGCGCGATCGGCACGACGTTGAGCTCACCAACAGCTGACCAGGTCGAAATCGGCGCGACACTCGCCGATGTAGGCCCGACCTTCACGATTAAGGCCAATCGCAGTTGGACGCTGAACATTCGCACCTCGAACCCAGCGACCTGGACCTATGTCGGAACGAATGGCGGTATCAAGCCAATCAGCGATCTGACTTGGTCGAACGCGGTAGCTGGAACCTACGCCGGCATCGGCACCATCGATGCGCTGTTCCTTTCCGGAGCAGCTGCCTCCAACGGCACCGCGGCGCAGGCGTTCTTCAAGACCGTGTGGGCGGCGGGATTCACCCAGCCCAGCAACGCGCCAGGTACTTATAGCCTGCCCATTGTGTTCTCACTTTCGGCGCCGTAATTCACGACGCCGCTCCTAACGCCAACCGCTTCTCTCTCGAGGATTATCAATATTTATGCGCAACAAAAAGGGCTTTACACTTATCGAGCTTCTGATCGTAGTCGTCATCATCGGCATTCTTGCCGCGATTGCGATTCCTAAGTTCGCGAACACGAAGGACAAGGCGTACGTCGCCGCGATGAAGTCTGACCTTCGCAACATGGCGACCTACGAAGAGCAGTACGCCGCCGACAACAACGGTGCGTACTTCGGTGGAACCGCGACGTCGGCAGCGCCCCTTCAGGGCTTCAGCCCGTCGCAGAATGTGACCGTCGTCATAGTGAACGCCCTCGGGCCGCCGGCTTCGTGGAGCGGCACCGCTACACACTCGCAGTCAGCGAAGACCTGCACGATGACCAACGGCGTGATCGCCTGCGCCTAAGCTTTCAATCGCATGAAAAAGGCGGGGACGGCCTCAAGCCGTCCCCGCTTTTTTTGTCCCGAAGATCTTCCGCGTTTCTCGCGGTCGATCTCAACCAGCTTCGGTCCGCATCGCCATTATTTCTTGGGGTCGAGGATATCACCTATCTCGTGATCCGCTGCCTCGAGGTGCAGGCGCGTCTCCCG
>JAYWBE010000433.1:0-3054 GCA_043781715.1 Gemmatimonadaceae bacterium | reverse complement strand
CGCCCTTCCGGGGATACGAGCGCAGCTTTGCCCTGTCCTGCGACTGCAGTTTTGCCCTACCTGACCTTGTTGCCGTTCGGATCCCAAACCTCGACCGTTCCCAGATTCCGCGCCCGGATCGGCGCCTCGATCTTGGACAAATCGCCGGCTACGACGACGACCAGATTGTCGGGGGTGAGCTTGCTCGCCGCGACGCGACGCACATCCTCCGGCGTCACCGCCGCAAGCCGCTCGCGATACGTCGCGTAGAAATCCATCGGCAGGCCCCAGACGATCAGATTCTGAAGGCGGCCAGTGAGACCCTGCACGCTCTGCACCGCGTTGGGAAATCCCGAAACGAGGTTGTTCACCGCGCCTCCCAGCTCCGGCGCGGGAACCGGCTCGGTCACGATGCGGCGGTACTCGCCGATCGCTTCCGCCAGCGAAGAATCGGTCGCGCTGGTCCGCACCTCCGACTGCATCTGGAATGAACCCGCGCCAGGTCTCAGATCGAGGCCGCTGAAGATTCCGTAGGTGTAGCCGTGCTTCTCGCGCAGGTTGGTGTTAAGACGCGAGCTCACTGCTCCGCCCAGCACATGGTTCAACGCCAGCATCGAGATGTAATCCGGATCGGTCGCCTGGAACCCCGGCTGGCCGACCACGATCGACGACTGCACCGAGCCCGGGCGATCAACCAGAATCACTCTCGTCCCGCTGCTCTGGCGAATCGCATTCATTACCGCCGCCATGGCCGCCCGCGTCGCGGTCCAGCCACCAAATGCCTGCTGCGCCACCGAGCGCGCTTCGGCGGGAGTGATGTCGCCGACCAAAAGCAATGTCGCCGCCCCTGGCGCGTACATCGTGCGATGCCAGTTCACGACGTCGTCGCGGGTCAATCCGCCAATCGTCACTAGAGTGCCGGCCGCCGGACGCGAGAACGGTGCTGCGCTGTCGAACGCCGCACGAATGAAAGCATCTGCCGCCAGCCCAGCAGCGCGCGCGTGACTCTGCTGATATGCCGCCAACGCCTGGTTCTTCACGCGAATAAATTCTATGGCCGGAAAGCTCGGCGAGATCACCGTCTTTGCCGCGAGCTGCATCGCCTGCGGAAACACGTTTTTGAGCGCGACGACATCGGCGAACGATGTGCTGAACACCCCGCCTGTCGAATACTGCGCGCCCAGCGCGTCCATCTGCCGCGCGATCTCGGCGCCCGTCAAGTCAGCGGTGCCCTCGGAGAGCAGTCTCCCCGTCAGCGAAGCAAGACCATTCTTCGCCCCCGGCTCGCGCATCGCGCCGGCATCGAGAATCAGACGACCCTCGATCACCGGCAACGTGTGCTTCTCGATCAGAATCACCTTCAGGCCGTTATCCAGCTGAAACTGTTCTACACTCGGAAATACGTAGGGACGCAGTGGCCCTGGCGCCGGTGGCTTGACTGTCTGCGCCCCCGCGGTGCCGAGAGCGCCGATCGCGAGCGACAGCACGGCGATTCTCATAGTGAAAGTTGCGGTACGCATTACGGCACCCTCGTCGTAGGCGGTGAGGCGGGCTTCTTCGGCGGAACGTAAACCAGGACTACGCGGTTCGTGGGAACGAGCCGTTCACGCGCCAGCGCATTGAGATCGGCGAGCGACACGCGGTCATAATCGCGTAGCACCGTGTTTACGTAATTCGGATCGTGGAAGTACGTCCAACCCTCCGCCAGACGATCGGCGCGTCCACCGAACCCACCGGTGGTCTGCAGTCCGTTCACGAAGGCAAAACGCTCCGACGCGCGCGCTCGCTCGAGCTCCCCTTGAGTGAAGCTGCTCGCTCCCGCGAGCTCCGCTAGAAGGGCTCTCTCCAGCGAGTCGGGATTACTTCCCGGCTTCCCGGTCGCGGTGAAAACGAGCATATCCGCACCGTCGGCAAGTCCGAAGTTGAAACCGCCGACATTGGTCGCGAGCTGCTGGCGCCGCACGAGCGCGTCGTACAAACGCGCCGAACGTCCACCTCCCATCACGTCTCCAAGCAGGGAGACGATGGGAGCGCGACTGTCCTTGGCCGATGGCGCTCTGTAACCAACGTAGATCGCCGGCGCCGGAATCTGCGAATCGACCACCACGTACCGTTGCTCATGCCCCACGATCGCCGGCAGTCTCATGCTGGCCAGCGCCGGAACCTTGGGACCGCGCGGGATCGAGCCGAAATGCTCCCGCACCAGTTGCTTTGCCTGTGGCACGTCGATGTCGCCAGCGACCACCAGCACGGCGTTGTTGGGAGCGTAGTACGTCTTGAAGAAGTTTTCGACATCGGTGAGACTCGCGGCCGACAGATCCGCCATCGACCCGATCACATCGTGATGGTAAGGGTGCCCTTCGGGGAAGAGCGCCTCTTCCATCTTCTCCGGCCAGGTGCCGTAAGGCTGGTTGTCCACGCTCTGGCGACGCTCGTTCTTCACAACTTCGCGCTGATTATCCAGCTTCGCCTGGTCCATCGCCTCGAGCAGCGTGCCCATGCGATCAGCCTCTAGCCAGAGCGCGAGCTCGAGCTGATTCGACGGAAGCTGCTCGAAATAGTTAGTGCGATCCCAGTTCGTGGTTCCATTGATGTCGGCGCCGCCCCGCCCGCCTGCTGCCTCGAGCAGAGCGAAATGCTGGCCCTTGCCGACGTTCTTCGACCCCTGGAACATCATGTGCTCGAATAGATGCGCGAAGCCGGTGCGACCCGGCTGCTCCATCTTCGATCCGACGTTGTACCAGAGAAGAACGGCGGCGACGGGCGTCGAGTGATCTACGTGATAAATCACGTTGAGCCCGTTGGGCAGCGTCTCCTGGGTATAGTCGACGCGCAGCTCGGGACTCCTGCCCACCTGTGCATTCTTGCCTGCCTGAGCACCAGCGCTAGCGGCTGAAAGGCACAACAGAGAGACCGCAACATAGCGGAGTCTCATTCGACCTCCATGAGATTTGGATTGCCGGCAGCTGGACGGGAGCGGCCGAAGTGGATGCACAACATAGGAGCAAGTAGGCTCGCCGTCGAGCGGTAAAGTCGATCCCTTCGACGCCGATCCGGCATCCACAAAACCGCCCC